>JBOGGN010000146.1:0-2932 GCA_050744165.1 Acidimicrobiales bacterium
ATGGTGGTGGGGATCAGGCAGACCAGAAGGGCGACCAACACGGTGATGCTCTGGGTGACGTTGGAGTAGTGGGCGAAGGGCTGCAAGGTCACCACGGCCAGCAGGAAGATGCTGGTGAGCCCGGCCAGAAGAATGTTGAGGGCGATTTCGTTGGGGGTCTTCTGGCGGCTCGCCCCTTCGACCAGGGCGATCATGCGGTCGATGAAGCTCTCCCCGGGGCGAGTCGAGATCCGCACCACGATGCCGTCGGACAACACGCGGGTGCCGCCAGTCACCGCAGAGCGGTCGCCACCGGATTCGCGGATCACGGGCGCCGATTCGCCGGTGATGGCCGACTCGTCGACGGACGCAATCCCCTCGACCACGTCGCCGTCGCCTGGGATCAGCTCTCCCGGATCGACGACGCACAGATCCCCTATTTGCAGTTGGGTGGAGGGAATCGGCTCGATGGTCCCGTCGGCTCGGCGGACCCGAGCCACGGTCTCCGATCGGCTCTTGCGCAGGGTGTCCGCCTGGGCTTTGCCCCGGCCCTCGGCGACGGCTTCGGCAAAGTTGGCGAATAAGACGGTGAACCACAGCCATATCGCCACCAGGCCGGTGAAGACGCTGTCGGAAGCCTGCGCGTGGGGCAGGTCACGGAAAAACAAGACCGTTGTCCACACGCTGCCGACGAGGACGACGAACATGACCGGGTTGCGGGCCTGGACCCGGGGATCCAGCTTGACAAGGCTGTCCCGAGCGGCTCGCCGGACGATCGATGGGTCGAAAAGCGACGCCGCCGCCGGCTTGGTGCGCACCTTGGGCGGTCGAACCTCCGGTGGCGGGGCCAAGGCGACGCCACTTTGGTTCTCCGTGGTGCTGGGCGGGCTGATGGACATGGTCCCGATTCCTTTAGAAGTGGCCGGCGAGATGCTCGACGACGGGGCCGAGCGCCACGACGGGGAAATAGGTGAGCCCGACGACGATGAGGACCACTCCCCCGAGCAGTCCCCCGAACAGTGGGGTCCCGGTGGGAAAGGTCCCCGCCGTAGCCGGCACCACGTTCTTGCGCCCCAGGGAACCGCCGATGGCCAGCACCAGGATCATGGGGGCGAAAACGCCCGACCAGCATGACGAATCAGAGCGTGGTGTCGTACCACAAGGTGTTGGCCGACAAGCCGGCGAACGCCGAGCCGTTGTTGTTGAACGCCTCGGTGTAGGCGTAGACGATCTCCGTCAGGCCGTGGGGGCCGCCGTTGAGCCTCGAGTGCAGAGCGGTGGGGATCAAGACGGCGGCAGCCGCGAAGGCGAGGATGAAAATGGCCGGCAGGAGCAGGTACAAGACGACCAGTTTCATTTCCGGCGCCTGGATCTTCTTCCCCAGGTATTCCGGCGTCCGGCCCACCATCAGCCCCGCGATGAACACTGCCAGCAACGCGAAGATCAACATGCTGAACAGGCCAGAGCCGGTGCCGCCGGGGCTCACCTCGCCGTACATCATGTTGACCAGCACCGTCCCGCCGCCGAGGGGGGTGAGGCTGTCGTGGGCACAGTTGACCGCGCCGTCGGAGGTGCTGGTCGTGGAGGCGGCAAAGTAGCCGCAGCTGACGGGGCCGAAGCGGGTTTCCTTGCCCTCCATGTTGCCGCCGGCCTGCAATGCGGTGGTCTGCTGGTTGGCGCCCCCGGCGGCCAGTTTGGGGCTTCCTCGAGCCTCCAGCGGCGTGACGATCAGCAGCATTCCGAGCCACAGCACAAACATGGCGGCGAACACCACCCAGCCCTGCTTCTGGTCCCGCGCCATCTTGCCGAAGGTGAAGGTGAAGGCAAAGGGGATAGCCAGGATCAGCCACAGTTCCACCAGGTCGGAGATCCCGTTGGGATTCTCGAAGGGGTGGGCCGAGTTAGTGCCAAAGTAGCCGCCGCCGTTCTGACCGCCCTCCTTGATCGCCTCCTGGCTGGCCACCGGGCCCCCGGGGATGACCTGGGTTTGGCCGGCCACGGTGGTCACAGCTCGCGAGGCGTGGAAGTTGTCCACGACACCCTGGCTCATCAGCACGATGGCAGCCAAGAATGCCAACGGCAGCAAAATACGCACGCAGGTGCGGACCAGATCTACCCAGAAGTTCCCCAGCGTGTGGGCCTTGCGCCGCACCAGGCCCCGGATGAACGCCACCGCCACCGCAGCGCCCGCGGCCGCCGACACGAAGTTGTGGAACGCCAGCCCCGTCATCTGGGTCAGCTGGCTCATCACCCCGTCGCCATAGGCCTGCCAGTTGGTGTTGGTCAAGAAGCTGACCGCGGTGTTGAACGACAGCTTGGGGTCGACGCCGGTGTAGTGGTCGGGGTTGAGCAAAAGGTGCCCCTGCAGGCGCATCTGGACGTAGAGCACCAGGACCGACACCAAGCTGAAGGCCAGCAAAGACAGCGCGTAGGTGCTCCATCGCTGCTCGCCATCGGGGTCGATCCGGCACAGCCGGAAAATGGGGCGCTCGATGGCCGAGAACAATCGATCACCACGGGGCCGCCCGAGGGAGGGGTCGTACACCTTGGCCATGTAGCCGCCCAGCAATGGCGTCGTCACGGCGACCGCGGCTATCAACACCGCCAACTCCAGCCATCCCGCGGTTGTCATTAGAATCGTTCAGGCGCTACAAGGGCGAAAAGGAGATATGCCAGGAGCAGTCCCGAAATGATCAGGCCGACGACGTCGTCGCCACTCATGCCGCCAGGTCCTCGATCTCCACCACGGGAGCCGAGACCGACGGCTGCTCGGCCGGGTCGACGATCCGGGCGCAGGCGGACATGAAGAGTGCGGCCAGGCCGAAAAGGCCAGCAAGATACCCACAAAAATGAGATCGCTCACCGCTTCTGCCACCTCCCAAGACACGGGTGCTCTCCTCACTCATACGGCATCCGCACCGCCACGTCCACCATCGTTTACGGGACCTATACG
>JBOGGN010000147.1:0-13262 GCA_050744165.1 Acidimicrobiales bacterium
CCGAATGGACTGATCTCCGCCCACCCGTCTACCCGCCGGCCAACGCCCCCGCCGCCCCGCCCTCCCCGCCGGCTGCTGCAGCGCGCGCACCCCTCCGGGAAGAGGGGGGAAAAACGTCGCCACTCCCCGCCGAGGGCTTTGACGAGGCCGAGGCCACGACCCGGCGGGCCCCAGTGAAGCCCCCAGTGAAGCCCCCCGTCGGTCTTCCGCCTCGTCCGCCGGCGCCCCCGGTCCCGCCATCAGCGCCGCCGTCCCGCGAGCCGTCCCCGGTGGTGGCACCCTCGACGGCCGCCCGGACCAACGAAGAGCGCGACAGGGCCGAGCAAGGCGCCCAGCCCCGGCCGCCGGATCCGACGACCCGTTTCCCGGCCGGGGACCCCAGGACGGCCGACGCCCCGTCACCGGCACTAGCGGCCTCGAGCCCGGCACCGGCCGTGGCGCGAGCCGACAACCCGCCGGCCCAGCCGCTTAGGGAGGCTGCCGATGTGCCGCCCCGGCTGCTGGTGGAGGTCCTCGGCCCCTGCCGGGTGACCGGCCCCGGGTCGGCCCGGCTGCGGCCACGCGACGTCGAAGTCCTCGTCTACCTGGCCCTCGCCGAGAACCCGGTGACCAACGACGACATCCGGGCCGCCATCGCCGGCCCCAGCGACAGCGAATCCAACGCCAACACGGTGAGAACCTGGCTGTCCCGGATCCGCAGCGCCGTCGGAACAGACGTCCTGCCCGACGCCGAGTACGGCCGGTACCGACTGGCAGCCGTCGCCACCGACCACAACCGGTTCCAAGAACTCCGCGCCGAGGCGGCCGCAAGCACTGACCGCGCCGACACGCTCCGACTCCTGGCCGACGCCATCAAGCTTGTGCGTGGCCGCCCCTTCGACGACACCGACTACCGCTGGACCCACATGCACATCGCAAGCCTCGAAACTGCCATTGCCGACGCCGCCGACCGCCTCTGCACCATCGCCATCGGACGCCACGACCCGGCCACCGCCTCCTGGGCGGCCGAACGAGGCCTCGCCGCCGTCGGCCACCCGGACGATCGCCTCCTGGCCCACCTCCTGGGGGCCGCCGCCCAGCAGGGCCCGGCGCAGCTGGCCCAAGCGTGGCGACAGGTAACCGCCCGCTGCGCATCCGCCGGCGACGCCCCCACCCCCGAACTAGCCGCCCTTCACGACCAGCTCCGCACCGGAATGCCGCGGTGATGCCAGGTTCTTCCGCACCCGACGACCCGGCGCCGACCGTGGCCCGGGGGAGGCATTCCGAGACCGGTGGGCGCCCGGAGGGGTCCGAGCCGTCACTTCAGGTCGTCGCCGAGCAGGTCAGCCAGGAGCGCAGCCTCCTGACCGCCCACGCCGAGGCCTACGACGGCAAAGCTGGAATCCTGCTCGGCTTCGCGGGCGTCATCATCGCCGTGTCGGTCTCGGACCGCTCCACGCTGGTCCGCCTGGCCCTGGGCTGTGCCGCGGTATCCAGCCTGATCGGGATCCTGGTCCTCGTCCGCCGGCGGCGGCCTTTCCGCATGATCGACGTTGACCGGTTGACCGAACGCTGCGGCCAGTCAGATGCCCAGACGCGCCACCAGGTCCTGGTCGCAGAGCAGGGGATCGTCCGTGAACTGGAGGGCGAACTGGAGCGGCGGTCACTCCTGCTTCTGCTGGCGTTCGCGCTGCTGGTCCTGGCCATGTTGCTGCTCCTGGCGGCTAACCTGGCGGGTTGAAAGGACCGAGAATCCACCATGGTGAACCTCCTCAACCGGATCTTGCTGAAGTTGGACCCCGACGTCGATGAGGACGACGACCTGACCAAGCCGATGGACACGACCGCTCGCCGCCCGGAGTCGCCGCCCGCCCAGGCCAACGGCAAGTCCGCCTGACAAGTCAAGGCGCCGACCCCTCCGGCACAAGCTCGGTACCAGCCGGCCCACTCCCGATCCGCCGCAAGCCACCAGGTCGCCCTGCTCGTCGTCGTCGGGACCCGCCCGGCCGTCGTGGCCAGCGACGAGTTTCCGTACCTGCTGGCATCCTCTCAGCTGCCGTGCCTGCTTCAGCGGTATCGACCTGTCACGGGGATCACAGGGCGACTGTGCCTGGTGACCGGGCAGCGAGTACTCCGGTCTGAGGTGGGACGCTGGCGGCGGGTGACCGTCGGCCGTGCCTGGTGACTCGCGTCCCGGAAGCGAGGCGCATCCGACTTCGTGATGGGGGTGACGGAGATAATCTGCGTGCCCACTGGCGAAGTTGTACCGCTGCGACCTCTGGGTCTTTGCGCTCGGCGACGGGGGGAGCTACGCGTAAGCCTTGCCCGACCCGGCGCCTTCGAGGCGACCGTCGCTTCGCTCCGCATTTCGGTCATCCGGGCGTCGCGGGGGCGTCCGAGTGCGGAATGCCGGTCGATCTGGTGTCCCCGTGTTCACGTGGAGGTGTCGATTGGTTCCAGCATGTCTCGTGACACCCCGACACGCTTACCGCTCTCCGAGAACCGGAACCACGCGTAACCGGTCAAGGCGAAAATCGGCCGGTGCAGGCCGCGTCCCGGGAAGGCTCGACCAACTTGACCCTGATGCGGCCCGCGCCGGATCCGTGCCGAAGTTTCGCGGCGGATGGTGGGGATCGAGCCGAGTGGAGCTAGCTGTGGGCGGACCCGGACGAAGTAGACGACCGCGGCGGCCGGACCGATGAGCAAAGGCAGCAGGGAGAAAGCGGTCACCCAACGGAATCTGGATCGTCCCACGCCGTTCCACGCTTCGCTGGAGAACGAGTTGGCGCTGCGAACAGCGGACATGGGTAACACGACGACGAGACCGAGGGCGATCACCAGCGCCAGGGTCTGTGCGGCGACACTCACGGCTGCATAGTGACTTCTCCCGGGCTTCGCAGCAATCACCGGTTAGCCGGCGACGTAGCCAGAGCCCCCTCGCCCTCGCGGTCGGCTCGGCCGTCACCGTTGTAACGCCCCCCCTCGGCTTGTAACGGTCCATGACAAGGGGGAGACACATTTGCACTGCTATGCCGGGTCCGGCATAACAGCGCCCCTGGCCCCGGTGATGCCGCCGGGCGGTCGTGGAGGGGATGTCACGGTCCGTGGCGGCTCCCCCCTTTCCTTCGGACCGTTTCCCCCCCAGGGGGGAAACGGCCCGCTCGGGCCTTCGGCTCACGTCTCGCGTGGCTCCCGAGGGGTGGAAGGGTCTCGCCCGGGAGGTTTAGCCGCTGCCGCGTTGGCGCTGTTGGTCCCAGTTGCGAACGATTGGTGTGCGTAGGTGGCCGAACGGCCCGGGCGGGTTCGAGGTCAAGGTCGAAGTCAAGGTCGAAGTCGGTTTGGCACGACCTGTGGCGACGTTCGTCATCGAGTCCCTGGGTCGCCGCGTCGGCGTTCGACGCGGCCTTTGGTTGAGGGCTCTTCGAGAAGTTCGAGCGCGCCGCCGCCAATGGCCTCTGGTCCTGCGTTGACGGCGAGCGACAGTTCTTGGGGCCAGGGTGCGTGGCGCGGGTCGTTGGGGTCGGCGGGTGTCCAGGCGCCGGCCGGGCCGGGATGCATCCTTCTCAGGTGAAGTCCTTCGATCCCCGGGCGGACCTCGACGAGGCGCGCCGCACGCTGCCAGGACCGGTAGGACCCCTAGCCGGTGGGGCTGGCCGACAGGAGCGGCGCCGCGTAGGCAGATGTGGCCGACCAGTGCTCGTGCCTGGGGATCTCCCAGACGGTGGCGAGCGCCACGAGCACCGCCTCGCCGAGTTGACGGGGGTTCAGGCCAGGGAAGCCGTCGACGGTGGTCGTGTCGTTGCGCTCGATCCCAAGACCGCCACTGCCATCGACGGGGCGGAGGAGGACGCGGCCGTCCACCTCGTAGACGGCGACCCCGCTCCCGTTCGGTATTGCTTCGGCGCTGCGGTCACCGTGGAAGCATGCCCGAAGGGCCCGGTTGCAGCGGCCGTCGCCGACGAAGAGGGGCCGACGCGGAGAGGGTGAGGAGCTGCGTCTGCGGTGGCCGAACGAACCATCCTGGATCCAGGTCTGTGCATTCCGGCGATTCTGGACGGTTGATCCGGTTGATTGCGGACGGTCGTTCCGGGTGATTCCGGACAGCTGCGGGGCGGGTGGCGCCGTGGTGGTTATTCGGTTGTGAATTTGGTTCTGTTTTACATCATCGGCTTGTTGTTGTGGGTGATGTCGGGGTTGTTGGTGGCCCGGCCGGGACGGCGAGTCGAGTGGGTGGATGGGAAACGGGTGTGGGTGGATGGGACGGGCCTTTTGCAGGCGGGTGTCGCCGCCCGGCCGTGACGCCACGCCGAACTGTTCGGTTGGCGGGCCGCGGCTTTTCGGGGTGGGGACGGGTTGGGTTGGCGATGGCCGCCTTCGGCGGGGAGGTTTCGGCGTCGGCTGCTGGGCTGTGGGGGTGGTGGCGATGATGGCGGCGGCGAGGAGGAGGAGCCAGGGGGTCATTTGTTGACGCTGGCGGGTTCGGGTTGGCGGCGCCGCATGGAGGGGCCTTTCATGGCGATGCGATGCGAGGCTTGGAGGATCCGGTCGAGGACGGCTTCGGCCAGTGTGGGGTCGGCCATGGCGGCATGCCAGGCGTCGACGGGGAGTTGGCTGGCCACCAGCGTTGAGCGGCGGGCGGCGCGGTCTTCGATGACTTCGAGCAGGTCACGGCAGGCTTCGACCGACGCCGGGGTGAGGAGAAAATCGTCCAGGACCAGGAGCTGTACCCGGGCCAGGTTGTTGAGGGTGCGGGCGTAACGGCCGTCGGCGCGACCCAAGGCGAGCTCGTTGTTGAGCCGGGGGGTGCGCTGGTAGATGACGCTGTGGCCGGCTCGGATGGCGGCGTTGGCCAGGGCGCAAGCGACGAAGCTCTTGCCGACGCCGGTGGGGCCGGTGACGATGACGTTGTGGCCGGCGGCCACCCAGCCGGCCTGGGCCAGGGCGGCGATCACCGGACGGTCGAGTCCTCGGGGGGCCCGAAAGTCGATGTCTTCGACCGCCGCGGGGTAGCGGAGTTTGGCGGCTTTGAGGCGGGTGGCGATCCGGCGGCTGTCGCGGGCGTCGGCTTCTTTGTCGACCAGCAGCCCGAGGCGGTCCTCGAAGTCCAGCTCCGACCACGGCCCCGGGGTGGCCAGCTGGTCGGCGAGGCCGGCGGCCATGGCCGAAAGGCCCAGGGCGTGGAGTTTGTCGATGGTGGGGTTGGCCAGCATCAGCGCGACACCTCCTCGCGGCTGCTGTTCTCGCCGCTGTCGCCGTCGTCGTCGCCGCCGGCCCAGTAGTGGGCGCCTCGCAGGTTGTCATGCTCGGGTGGGGTCGGCGCCGCGGTAGGCTCGGGCAGGGCGAGACGGTCGAGGTTCTCGGCCAGTATCGATTTGACCGAGCTGTAGCTGATGGCCCCGGCGGCCAACGCCCGCTCGCAGGCGGCACCGACGCGTTCGTTGCCGTAGCGTTTGGCCAGGTTCATCAATCCCAGGCAGGCCCGGTAGGCGTGCTCGGGGTGGGGTCGGGACTCGAGGATCTTCTCCACCAGCTCGGCGGTGGCCGGGCCGACCGTGGCGGCCCAGCGGATCAGCCGTGACGGCGTCCACTCCAGGTGGGCCCGATGCGAGGCCGGCATGTGCTCGGGATCGGTGACGTAGCGGCGCCGCCCGTACTCCCGGGCGTGGCTGGCCACCCGCCGCCCCGCCTTGTACACCTCCACCGTCGAGGCGGTGGCCCGCAGCTCCAGACGCTGGCGGACCAGGGTGAACGGCACCGAGTAGAACCGACGGTCGAACTCGACGTGGTAGTCGATGTTGACCGTCACCTTCTTCCACGCCGCCAACTCGAAACGCCGCTCGGGCAGGGGCCGCAGAGCGGGGCGTTCCAGCTCCGCGAACAACTCGGCCCGGCTGGCCGGCTCACCGCGAAACGGCCGGTTGTTGACCCACTCGACCCGCTCGCCGATGGCCTCGTTCAACTCTGCCAGGCCGAAGAAACGGCGGTGGCGCAGCGGGGCCAGAACCCAGCGCTCGACCGTCAACACCCCCGCCTCGACCGCCGCCTTGTCTTTTGGATGAGCGACCCGGGTGGGCAACACCACCGTGTTGTAGTGGCGGGCCAACTCCAGATACGACGGGTTCAGCTCGGGGTCATACCAGCACGCCTTGGTCACCCCCGAGCGCAGATTGTCGGGCACGGTGACCGCCGCCACACCGCCGTAGGCGTCGAAGGCGTGCATGTGCGCCTCCAGCCACGACCCCAGGTCCTGGCCCCGGGTGGCCTCGACGTACAGCATCCCCGAGCCGCCCAACACCGCCACGAACACCTCCGCCTGGCGGGCCTCCCCAGAGGCCGGGTCGACCCAGGCCGCCTTGTCGCCGGAGAAGTCGACGAACATGCGCTCCCCGGCCGGGTAGGAGAGCCGCATCACCACGTCCTGGCCGGCCAGCCACTGCTGGTAATGCCAGCAGAACTGGGAGTAACCCCAGCCGTCGGGCTGGTCCTGGCGCCACTCCAGCCACAACAGCCGAAGCGTCACATGCTTGCGGGCCTTCATCTCTCGGTGCACCTGCCGCCACTCCGGCACCGGCCGCGTCGACGCCGCCACCGCCTCCGGCGGCGGGAACAGCCTCGCTTCCAACGCCGCGTCGTCCACGCCCTCGGGCAGCGGCCAGGCGATCCCCGCCTCCTCCGCCCGGGCCAGATACTCGAACACCGTGGAGCGGCCCGCACCGACACTGGCCGCGATGGCACGTGTGCTCAAACCCTCGGCTCGAAGCCTCAGGACCTCACTGATCTTTCGCATGGGTAGCCTCTTTCTGGGCACGCTGGTCCTCCTTGAACGACCGTGATCAAGACGTCATTCAAGAAGGCCGCGTGCCCACCATTGGTGGACCAAGGCACCGCCCATCCACCCCCACCGGGGGTGGCCCACACCTGTCCCGAATCAGCCGGAACCGGTGTCCGGATTACACCGGAACCGGTGTCCGCAATCGACCGGAATCACCGTCCGGATTCGGCCGGACTACACACCAGGTCCGCTCAGCATTCCGCGCAAGGCCCGTGCAGCCGCCACCGCCCCTCGCCCCCGTTCAAATGCAGGCGCTCAGCCCGCTGAGTCCCGATCGAGGGCCACGTCGTGCGCCGACCGCGGCTGTCGTGATCATGGCTGCCATTGCAGCCGGGGGCGGTGGTCGTTCGAGCCTCGCCATGTCGGGGGCTGTCGCGGGCGCCGACCCGTGTCCGGCATGGTGAAGGTCCGACAGGTAAGATCGAGACGGCCTGGAGGTCGTCAAGGTTGGCGACCACGGCGACGAGCGCTTCCCATCGCCGATCCAACGCTTGTCCCGGCCGGGGTCCGCCCGGCCGGCACACGACGATGGCGACGCGACGCAAGGCTTCGACGACAAGCATGGCCGGCAGGAGCGACACTTCCTCAGACCCGACGGGATGAACCTCGCTGTAGGCGGCGACGCTGGCGGTGACCTCCGCCACATCCAGGGAGCGTTGGCCGTAGCCGTGATACCAGTACAGAGCGCATGCCAACGCGAACAGCGCCGGGCGGTGAAAGGTGTGAAGTCGACAATTGCCGCGACCCGGTTCCCGGACATGACCACGTTGTCCGGTCCGATGTCGCCGTGCACGACCTGGTTTGCCAAGCCGTCCAGCGCGCCGGCCCGGCTCTCCAGCCAGGCGAGCGCCGACCGTAGCGGGGACAGGTCGACGGCCGGCAGGCGCTCGGCATGTCCCGGCAGAGTCGACAGGAGATAGGCGGGGTCGGCGAACTGGGTCCACATGGTGGAAGGATCAGGACACCAGTCGTAGGACAAGCAGGCCAGGGCCGAATGCATTCGGGCGATCTCGGCCATCACCGCCGTCGTCTGCGTCCTCGCGGGCGACACGACGACAGAGCCGGCGATGAACTCCTGGACGAAGTACCCCGACCGTCCGATCCAACCTCCGTCGCAAGCCCGACAGAGCTGAGCCTGGCGGACACCAGCGGCGTTCAACATCGGGGCCGCCGTCGCGTACAGCTCGACGTCGGCGCGCCTCCACGCTCTTTTGGCGACGTAGTCGCCGGTCGCGGTCGCCACCTTCAGGGTGCTTCGCCCGTTGCCGCCAATCGGTTCCACCGAGACCGGGTCGGTGAGGCCGAACTCCGCTGCGAGGACCTCGCCCAGGCCTGTCGGTCCCAGCTGACCGTCTTGCACAGCAGCAGTGTTGCGCATCCGATGGCTCGAAACCCGGAAGGACAACGCCCTTGGTGATAGGCGGCGGGCAGGCGCCGGCGGGTCGCCAACCCAGCCTGAACACCCCTTCAGTCAACCCGACCCGGAGTCTCGTTGCCCCGACTCCTGCCGCCCCCGGATCATGACGCACCACAGGAGGGACCGGCGTCGTGGACTCCCGCACCTTCTGCGTCGGGTCGGCGACCTCAGATCGTCAGGGTAAACACGAGGCGTTGGTGGCGGAGCACCACGCCGTCGGCTCCAGCGTGGCGTCGGAACACCTCCTCGAGGCCGCCGATGACGGTCTCGAAGGGGGGTGTGCCGTCCCGGCAGAGCTTGTCGTACAGCGCTTTGGGATCGGGGAGGTGCTCAGGCACGTCGATCCACCAGAGGCGGTAGGAGCGCAGTCCCCGTTTCTCGGCCGGCTGGACAACCCAGGCCGCCACGGTCGCTGGCGCGACGCAGTTGAATCGTTCGCGGAGCGCGGGAACGTCGTCCGCCCACGGCGGGGGCGGAGGTCCGCCGGCGGGGTGCAGGCCGACGATCGTCGTTCCCGGGTACCCGACTCGTTGGAGGTCATCGACGAAGCGCTCGACGGATGGGCCGCGGCGATCGACGACCACGTCGATGCTGTCGTCATCGAGGGGGAGGGGGCCACCGGCGTGAGACTCGCCGGGAGCGGCCAACTCGGCGTGCTTGAACCGCACGTTGTCGACCTTCCGCTCGGCGGCAAGCTCGCGGGCGAGTTCAATCAGCTGCGCCGTGCGGTCGATGCCGACGGTCGAGCGGACGCGGGGGGCGAGGTCGAGGGTGAGTTCGCCGTGGCCGCATCCGACGTCGAGCAGGCGGGTGGTCGGGGTGAGGAACCCGTCGACGAGATCGAGGAAGAAGTCTTCGCCGTTGCCGTCTTCGACGCACGAGTCGTAGGCGTGATTGAAATCCCGCTCGGCGATGCGCGAGTCCACCCGCCAGGTCTCCATGTCGGCGGCTCGGCGGTACCTGGCCCGCGGCGGGCGACTCTGCTCGCCCGGGTCGCGAGCCCCGGTCAGAGGAGCCCCGACCCGACGGGCGCGAAGGGGTCAGCTCCGGAGGACATTGGCGGAGGGCGTCCAGCGTCCGTTGCCGGAACCCGACGACTGCACGACCTCGACTCCGGCGATCACCTCGAAGAGCGTACGCATCTCGACGAGAGGCACAGGCCACGGCCTGATCGAATACGAGGCCCGAATCCCTTGCCGACACCGCCTTCCCGACCGGAAAAGTGGCCAAACAACAGCCTCCGGTGGATCCACGGCCGGTTCACGAATCGCACTCCGGCCGACGACCCCGGCTGCGGTCCGCCGCCGTCAGCGGGTCGATGATTCGGCGTGTCAAGGGCGTTACCCCAGCGTTGCAACGCCGCTTGTAACGCTGTTGTAACGCCCCTGACCTGCGGCTTTACCGTTTGAGGGGGCCTGGCAGCGTTACAAAGATTCTTTTGCCGTCGATGGGCGCGTCGATGCTGCCGTCGACGTTGCCGTCGATGCCGGCGGCGGACGATGCGCCCTATGACGAATCGTGGCGACGGGTTGTTGGGGCAGTTGGTCCGGTGGGTCGAGGTGGAGGGGGACCGTCCGCGGCTGCGAAGGGTGGCGGCCCGATGGGGGATGCGCCGCCCGGCGCTGGCCGCCTTCGGGTCGGTGGGGGCGCTGGTGCGGGCCGCGTGGGCCGACCCGCAGCTGGCCGCCACGGTGATAAAGGACTTGGCGGGCCTGGCGGCGGGGGACGAGGTGGCGGCCCAAGCGGCGGTGGCGGTGGTAGCCCCCCGGCTGCTTCAGGTGGTGGGCCGCTGGGCCCGGGCGGGGGTGCCGCCACTCGAGTTGGAGGACATGGCCGCCGAGTTGGTAGCCGAGGTCCTAGCCCAGCTTCAAGGCGACCCGAGCCCGGGGTCGCCGGCCCGGGTGGTGGATGTGGCGTGGGGCCGGGTGCGGGGACGGCGCCGCCGGGACCGCCGGGCGGCGGACCGCCAAGTCACCCTCGACCCGGCCGCCGCCACCCCGGTCCCGGCCGCCTCGGTGCCCTCGGCGACCGACGACGGGGCGTGGGCGACAGCGGCCGGGGTGGTGGTGGAGGGATTCCGGTCGGGCCGGCTGTCGTTGCCGGCGGCGCAGGCGTTGTGGGCGACGGGGGTGGCGGGCTGGCCGTCGGCGGAGGCGGCGGCCCGGTTGGGGTGCCGGCCGGAGGCGCTGCGGGCCCGCCGGTCCCGGGCGATCCGGGCGTTGGCCGCCTGAGAGCCAGGGGAGGCGGACGGTGTTGTCGGTGAAGGCGTTGTGGGTGGGCGACGACGGCTCCTACTACCTGAAGGAAGCCAGCGAGCACGCCAAGCAGGGCAAGGACCACCCGGCGGAGTACTACCCGGGCGGGGTGCCGTCAGGCCGGTGGATCGGCTCGGGGGCCGGACGCCTCGGCCTCGACGGGGCGGTGGACGGCGAGGCGTTCTCGGCGGTGCTGGCCGGCAGGGACCCGGCCACCGGGCGGATGCTGGTGTCGGGCCGGGCGGCGTCGGCGGGCCGCACCCCGGGCTACGACTTGACGTTCTCGGCGCCCAAGAGCGTGTCGCTGCTGTCGGTGTTGGGGGACCCGGCAGTGGGGGAGCAGGTGCGGGCGGCGCACCGGGCGGCGGTGGACGAGGCGATGCGCCTGGTCGAAAACGAGGTGGCGAAGGCGAGGCGGGGGGCGGGCGGCGCCCGGCAGGTCGCGGCGGAGGTGGTGGCGGCGGCGTTCGACCATCACACGTCGCGGGCCAACGACCCGCAGTTGCACACCCATGTGGTGGTGGCCAACATGGGTTTCGCCGCCGACGGCCGGTGGTCGGCGTTGCACGGCCGCCGCCTGTACGCGTGGGCGAAGACGGCCGGTTTCGTGTACCAGGCGGCGTTGCGGGCCGAACTAACGGAGCGCCTCGGGGTCACCTGGCAGCCGGTGACCAACGGCATGTCCGAACTCCAAGGGTTCACCAAAAACCAGCTGCGGGCATTCTCGGCCCGCCGGGCGGAGATCGAAGCCGAACTCGAACGCAGCGGCTTCTCGTCGGCGAGGGCGGCGCAGCTGGCGGCGTGGGAGACCCGGGCGGCCAAGACCCACGCCCCCGCCGACCAACTGGCGGAGAAGTGGCGGACTCAGGCGGCCGAGGCGGGCATCACCGTCGACCAGGTCGAGGCCCTGACCCCGCACCGTGACCCGGGCCGCCGCGTCGACCTGCCCCCGCAGGACGGGAAGCGGCGGGAGAAGGTGGTCGGCGGACTGCTGGCCGCCGACGGGCTGACCGCCCACGCGTCGTCGTTCGACCGCCGGCATGTGTTGCAGGGCGCCGCCCAGGCCGCGGCGAGGGGCGCCCACTTGTCCGAGATGACGGCGACCGCCGACCAGGTGCTGGCCGACCCCGAAGCCGTCGAATTGAAGGAGGCCTCCAAGTTGGGCGATAGGCGCTACTCGACCGCCGGGCTGCTGGCCGTCGAACAGGAGCTGCTGGCCCAGGCCGACCGCCGCCTGAACGCCCATGTCGCGGTCGCCGACGGCCGCGCCCTCGAGGCGGCGCTGAGCAGAAGGCCGTCGCTGTCCGACGAGCAGCACCGCATGGTCACCGTGCTGACGACGTCGGGGGCGGGCGTGCAGACGGTGGTCGGGGTGGCCGGGGCGGGCAAGACCTTCGCCCTGGACGCTGCCCGGGAGGCGTGGGAGGCGTCAGGCCATCGGGTGGTGGGGGCGGCGTTGGCGGCCCGGGCGGCAGCCGAGTTGCAGGCCGGCTCCGGCATCGCTTCGACCACCTTGGACCGCCTCCTGATCGACACCGAACGCCCCGGCCCCGAAGGCGGCCTCCAAAAGGGCGGGGTGGTGGTGGTCGACGAGGCGGGGATGGTGGGCACCCGGAAACTGGCCCGGCTTTTGAACCTGGCGGAGGGGGACGGGGCAGCGGTGGTGTTGGTGGGCGACCCCCGCCAGCTGCCCGAAGTCGAGGCGGGCGGCGCCTTCGCCGCCTTGGCCCGGCGGCTGCCGACGGTGGAGCTGACCGCCAACCGCCGCCAGGTGGAGGGCTGGGAGCGGGCGGCGTTGGCGGAGCTGCGGGCGGGGTCGGTGGCCGAGGCGGTCGTCGCCTACCGTGATCATCGGCGCATCACGGTGGCCGCCACCGCAGACGGCGCCCGGTCCCGGCTGATCGGCGACTGGTGGGACGCCCGAGCCGCGGGCGGCGGCGACGCCCGGTTGGCGGTCTACGCCTACCGTCGGGCCGACGTCGACGACCTGAACCGCCGGGCCCGGCTCCTGATGGGCGAGTCGGGCCGGCTGGAAGGCGCCGGGGTGGAGGCGGCGGGCCGCGTGTTTCAGGTCGGCGACGAGGTGTTGGCGACCCGCAACGACCGCCGCCTCGGGGTCCGCAACGGCACCCTCGGCCGCGTCGTCGCCGTCGACGTCGACCACCGCACGGTGACCGTCGACATCGACCGGGGCGACGAGACGGTCCTGCCCGCCGGCTACCTGGATGGCGGCCACCTCGACTACGGGTATGCGACCACGATCCACAAGGCGGAGGGCGCGACCGTCGACGAGGCGTTCGTGTTGGGCTCCGACGCCTTGTACCGGGAGGCCGGCTACACCGCCCTGTCGAGGGCCAGGGTCCGCACCCAGCTGTATGTGGTCGGCGGCCGCCAAGACCTCGACGACTGCCTGCGCCCCCGCAACGGCCGGGTGCCGGAGGTCGACCCGGTCGACCGTCTCGCCGGCGACCTGTCCCGCTCGTTCGCCCAACACCTGGCCAGCCAACCGGAACCGCCCGGCCACACCGACCACCGGACCATCGCCGAGACCGACGGCACCGCAGCGCCGCCGGGCCGCCACGACTGGGGGCTGAGCCTGGCCGAGTTGGAGGAAAAACGGGACCGTCTGGCCGCCCAGATCGGCGCCCCGCCCCCCGCACCCCGCGACGTGGAGGCGGCCGGGCGGCTGGAGGAGGCCCGAGCGTGGCGCCTCGCCGCCGAACGCCGCCTCGACGACGCCGGCCGGGCGCCCCGCCGACAGAGGGCCGCAGCCCAAGCC
>JBOGGN010000148.1:0-1766 GCA_050744165.1 Acidimicrobiales bacterium
GCCGCCGGTGCCCGGAAAAGCCCCGGCCGGGAATGGCCACCACGTCGCCACCTCTGGGTGGCCTCTCGTCCCCTCCGGCCGAGCGCGCAGGCGGCCGACGATCTCGTCACGCCCCCGACCCCGCCAAGCCAGCAGCAGCCACGGGTCGGAGTCGAGGCGGTCGGCAAGCAGGTACAGCACGGCCGCGATGTGCTTGCACGGGTTCTCCCAATCGGGGCAGCTGCAGGTGGCGCCCAGGTCGGACCACGACCGGGGGAACAACGCCACCCCGGCGGCGGCGAACACGTCCTCCAGATCAGGGGGGACCTCACCCGCCAGCAGGTGGGCCACGAAGCCCACCTTGGCGGTCATGGCCGCCTCGACGGTGCTCCACTGCGCCTCGGTTGGCACCGCCAGGCGCACCGTCACCAGGTACGGGGTGCGCCGGGACCCCTGCACCTGGCACACCAGCAGCCCCGGCTGGACGTCGAGCGACAACACCTGTCCCGTGCGGGCGTAGCGCCGGCCGCGCTGCATGCGACCGCCGACGCCGTAGGACTCCAGTACCTCGGTGAACCGCCGAGACCACCAGGTCTCAGCCATCGGGCCGCGCTGCTTGGAACTGGCCAGGCCTCCCTCGGCGGGCAGCGGCACCGATGGCGGGTAGTGCCGCCACGGGTCGTCCCAGCTCCGCCCGCTCACTGCGGGTCCCCCCGCAGGGCCACCAGGTCTCGTAGGTCGTCGGTGGACAGGTCGGTCAACCAGTCCTCTCCCGTGCCCACGACTCGTTGGGCCAGTTCGCGTGTGGCGGTGATCAGTTCGTCGACGCGCTCTTCGACGCTGCCCGAGGAGACCAGCTTGTGGACCAGCACCGTGCGCCCCTGGCCGATGCGGTAGGCCCGGTCGGTCGCCTGGTCCTCGACCGCCGGGTTCCACCACCGATCGAAGTGGATGACATGGGAAGCGGCGGTCAGGTTGAGGCCCGTTCTTCCCGCCTTGAGCGATATCAACAAAAGCGGCGGCCCGTCGGGGGCCTGAAACCGTTCCACCATCTCGTCGCGAACCGACCGGCGGACCCGGCCGTGCAGCCACAGCGGCTTCGACGCCGAAGCGCCGGCCCAGGTATGGGTGCAGGCGGTCCCCCCAGGCGGCGAACTGGGTGAACACCAGAGCCTTGTCCCCCGCCGCCAGGAGCTCCTCCAGCAGCTCCTCCAGGCGAGCCAGCTTGCCCGAACGCCCCGACAGCGCCGACCCGTCGGCCAGGAAGTGGGCGGGGTGGTTGCACACCTGCTTCAGCCGGAGCAACCCGGCGAGCACGATGCCCCGCCGGGACATGCCCTCGGCCTCGTCGACCTCTTCGAGCAGGTCGTCGACCACCGCCCGGTACAGGGTCGCCTGCTCCTTGGTCAGCGGGGAACGGTCGACCGACTCGATCCTGTCGGGCAGGTCGGTGATGATCGAGCGGTCGGTCTTCAGCCGGCGCAGCACGAACGGTCCCGTGACCCGGCGCAGCAGATCGGTCGCCGCCTGGTCATGTTCACGTTCGATGGGCAGCAAAAACCGCTCCCGGAACGAGCGCTGCGAACCGAGAAGCCCTGGGTTGAGCAGGTGCATGATCGACCACCACTCAGAGAGACGGTTTTCGACCGGGGTGCCGGTCAGAGCCACCCGGCGGGCGGCCTCTATGCCCCCCGAGGCGCGTGTCTGGGCGGCCCGGGGTTTTTCACCTGCTGGGCCTCGTCGAAGGCCACCCGGCCCCAGTGGACCGCCGCCAGGTGCTCCTGGTC
>JBOGGN010000149.1:0-2238 GCA_050744165.1 Acidimicrobiales bacterium
GCCGCCACCAGTTCCGCCCGCCGGGTCGGTAGCCCCTGAGCCGCCGCCAGCCGTGAGCCCCCACCAGCCCCTGAGCCGGGCCCGCAGCCTGGTGGAGCCCTGTGGAGCCGGGCCCGCAGCCGCCCAAGCGAGGGCCCACAGCGATACCTACAGCACCACGACCGAGCGCAGCACCTTTCCCGCGTGCATGTGCTCGAACGCCACCTCAACCTCGTCCAACCCGATGGTCTCCGACACGAACCGGTCCAGGTTCAGCCGCCCCCGCAGGTACAAGTCGATCAGCATCGGGAAGTCCCGAGAAGGCAGGCAGTCCCCATACCACGAGGATTTCAAGGCGCCCCCGCGCCCGAACAGCTCGATCATCGGTAACTCGATCGTCATGTCCGGCGCCGGGACGCCAACTTGGACCAGGACCCCGGCCAGGTCCCGGGCGAAGAATGCTTGGCGGTAGGTCTCGGGCCGACCCACGGCCTCGATCACCACGTCGGCCCCATTGCCGCCCGTCAGGGACTTGATGGCCTCCACCGGATCGGTGGATGAGGAGTCGATGACATCGGTCGCCCCGAACTCCTTGGCCCACGCAAGCTTGCGGGGATCGACGTCCACCGCGATCACCTTCCGAGCTCCGGCCAACGAGGCAGCCGCGATGGCAGCCGACCCCACCCCGCCGCAGCCGATGACGGCCACCGTGTCGCCCCGGGACACGCCGCCGGTGTTGACCGCCGCCCCGAATCCGGCCATGACGCCGCAGCCGATCAGCCCCGCCGCCTCCGGCCGCGCCGCCCGATCAACGACGACACACTGCCCCGCCGCCACCAGCGTCTTGTCGCAGAAGGCGCCGATCCCGAGCGCCGGCGACAGCGGCGTCCCGTCGGGCAGCGTCATCGGCTGGGCCGCGTTGCGCGAGGCAAAGCAGTACCAGGGCCGCCCCCGCCGGCACGAGCGGCAGGTGCCACACGGCGCCCGCCACGCGATGACCACGTAGTCGCCGGGCGCCAGCCCCACCACACCCTCCCCGACCGCCTCTACGGTCCCGGCGGCTTCGTGGCCCAGCAGAAACGGGAACTTGTCGTTGATCGCCCCCTCCCTGTAGTGCAGGTCGGTATGGCACACCCCGCAGGCGGCCACCGCCACCACCGCCTCGCCCGGGCCGGGATCGGGGATGACGATGTCGGTGAGCTGGACCTTCTCGCCCTTGGCGGGCGCGATCACGCCGCGAACCGTCTGCGCCACGATGCGTTCTCCTTCGTCGGGAACCGAGGGCGACGATATCGCCTGCTTCGGTCGACGGTCGCCAGCCGGGCGCCGGGCTCAGAAGGCCAGCGTGGCCTCAGCAGCCGCCAGGATGTCCCCCACCTGCGGCAGGATCGCCGCCTCCAGCGTCGGCTCGTAGGCCACATGGGTGTCGGCCGCCGCCACCCGCCGCACCGGGGCGTCGAGGTCGCCGAAGCAGTTCTCGCCGATCCACGATGCCACCTCGCCCCCGAACCCGCACGTGTAGATGTCCTCGTGGACGACGAGCACCCGGCCGGTGCGGGCCACGGACTCCGCCACCGCCTCCTTGTCCCACGGAAGGATCGACCGCAGATCCAAAATCTCCGGGAAAACGCCCCGCTCCTCGAGCTTCAAGGCTGCCTGCCGGGACTTCTCGACGGTCGCGCCGTAGGTGACGATGGTGAGGTCGGAGCCCGGCCGCACCACGGACGCCTTGCCCAGCGGGATCTGGAACCCCTTGCTCGGATAGGGGTCCCTGGCGTAGGGCTGGCGCAGCAGGTGCTTGTGCTCCAGGAACATCACCGGGTCGCCGCACTGGAAGGCGGTGCGGAGCAGGCCCACCGCGTCCCGGGCCCGTGACGGCATGAGGATGATCAGCCCGGGCACATGGGCGAAGATCGATTCGCCGCACTGGCTGTGCCAGATGGCGCCACCCGTCAGGTAGCCGCCGATGGGCACCCGGATCACGATGGGGCAGGTGAAGGCGCCATTGGAGCGCCAGCGGATCGTCGCCGCCTCCGTCTTGATCTGCTGCATGGCGGTCCAGATGTAATCGAAGAACTGGATCTCGGGCGCCGGCCGCAGCCCCCGGATGGCCTGGCCGATGGCCCGGCCGATGATGTTGGCCTCGGCCAGCGGTGTGTTGTAGCAGCGTGCCAGGCCGAACTCCCGCTGGAGGCCGTAGGTGGTGCCGAACACGCCGCCCTTGCCCTCGACGTTGGCCAGCCCCGCCTCACGGGCGTC
>JBOGGN010000150.1:0-2357 GCA_050744165.1 Acidimicrobiales bacterium
ACGCTGGGCCGATCAAAAACCTGGGTCAGGAACAATACCTCGGCCATCTACGACAAGTTCTTCCTGGCACCAGTTCCCATGCGCGACTGGCCTGACCCTGTCGACGCTGTCGTCGACGCCGCCTGGCGGCACGGACTGTGAGCCAACCGCGAACCGCCGACCTGTGGACAGGGCCGCTCGGGGGTCGCCACGACTACCAGGTCGACCCGTCGACTGCGCGCCGCGGTGGTCAAGGCACCGTGTTCGAGGCCTATCTGCGCACCGATCGTCTCGGCGGCGACCTGCTCGACGTCAAGGTCGGCCTCAAACAACTGACCGGGGCCACGAGCCACCGGTGGGCGAAACTGGTCGAACGAAGCGGTCGCCTGGCCCAACTCCGCCACCCGGGGCTCGCCTGCCACCTCGAGGTCTTTGAGGGGCCCGCTCCATGCGACGCAGCGCCCGCCGACGACGAGTGCGACCTGCACTACGCCGCCCACCTGTGGGTCGAGGGCACCAGCCTGGCCGACATCCCGCCGGACACCCCGGCGGCCACGGTGTTCTCATGGATAGCCCAGATCGCCGACACACTCGATTTCCTGCACCAACACCCCGACGGGCCAATAGCCCATCGCGACCTACACCCGGGCAACGTCATCGTCACCCCAGACGGCAAGGCCGTCGTAATCGACTACGACACCGCCCTCCCCCAAGAGGACACGGCCACCACCACCCTGCTCGTCGGCTCTGTCGGATTTATCCCCCCGGAACGCTCCGCCGATAAGAACGCCCCCGCCGAAGCCGGCGACCGCTGGCAACTGGCCATGCTCGCCGTGAACGCCCTCCTCGGCAACCCCCAAGGCGCGCTCACCGCTACGCAACTCCAGGCCCAACTTTCAGAACGCCTCGCTGGCCGGGCCCCGAATCCCGCCGCCACCGTCGCGGCCATCACCGCCATGCTGGCCCCCAACCCCGCCGACCGGCCCTCCGAATGCCGGCACTGGGCATCGACACTCATCGCGATGCCTCGCCGACGTTGGCGACGACCGGTGCTGGCTATCGCAGCCGCGGCAGCAGTCGTAGCCGCAGCACTCGCCCTGACCGCGGCGCTGCATCACGGGCCCCCACCACTTAGCCCAACACAGGCCATCACCCAGCGCCGTGGCCAAACCCGGCTGCCCACGGCCAACGCAGCCGCCTCCTCTGCCACCGGCCGCGCCTCAGCCACCTCGACATCGGGCATCACACACCCCCTCGGCGGTCCCGGTGGGCCTGCCTTGACGGCGGGCACCGCGTCAACGACCAGCTCGCAACCGGGCGGGTCGACGCAGAGCACGACGACCACAGCAACCAGGTCCGCGCCGACCACGCTAGCGACTGTCACCACGGACACCACCACCGCCACAACCTCGGTTGCGGCGATAACTCCAACCACGGGACCGCTCACCGCCACGAACCCAACGGCGCCACAGGCGGCCCCTCAGCGGACGTCGGCCTCTGATGCCGAGACGACCGGCGGCGTGACTAACACCTGGAGCAACTACACCAATGCCGGCGGAACCGAAGGGCCGACCATCTCGTCCAACATGACCGTCCAGATCGCATGCAAGCTGACCGGCTTCAAAGTCGCCGACGGGAATACCTGGTGGTACCGCATCGCGTCAAGCCCCTGGAACAACAGCTACTACGCGTCCGCCGACGCCTTCTACAACAACGGTCACACCAGCGGAAGTCTTTCCGGCACACCGTTCTTCGATCCGAACGTCCCAGGCTGCTGAACCCGAAGTGATCGCTGAAGGTGGGGGATTCTACCGTGACAAAAATTTGGTATTGCGACACCTGTAGCTATGAGGCGGACGATGCCACAACTGTGGCCCGCAACTCATCGCATCTCCGGTCATGATCGTAGCACGTTCATTCGTTCATTCGTTCATTCACCCCGCCATAGGCGCCGGGTAGCGACTCCGACCCGGGGAGCGCAACCCACGGCGCGCCGGTAGGCGCGGCGTCTCACCGTCTCGCGGGCGTCGGCGCCCGCCTATCTATTCCGACGGGCGCGCCCCGAGACGCCCTCGCGGTTCCGGCGGCGCCTTCCCCACCTCTGCAGGCCGACAAGCCAACGTTGTCACCGGCCGTCGAATCCGCCCTGCGGGTCCGGGATCCCGGCCCTGCTGCGGACGGTCTCGTCAGTCAACTGGAAATGTCAAATAGAAATGGCCCCACCGTGATGGCTTGAAGTGGCCCCAACGACCTACTGGCCGAGGTGTCGCCCGTCGCTCAGGTCGTCAGCCGGCTGGCCGCCGCTGATCCTTGAGCCACTGGCATCGCAGCGCCAAACCTGTTCACCGAACGGTGCCTTCTTCCGGACGGAACTGGAC
>JBOGGN010000151.1:0-3308 GCA_050744165.1 Acidimicrobiales bacterium
CTGTCGAGCTCCAAGCCGCTGGCGGCGACCTCCTGGGCTGCCAGGCCCTCGGGGTTGCCTCCGAGGAGGATGTCGACACCCCGGCCGGCCATGTTGGTGGCGACGGTGACGCCGCCGCGCCGTCCCGCCTGGGCCACGACCTCGGCCTCGCGGAAGTGCTGCTTGGCGTTGAGGACGTTGTGGGGGATGCCCCGCTTGTCGAGCATGCGGGACAGGACCTCGGACTTCTCGACCGACGCGGTGCCCACCAGGACCGGTTGGCCGGCGTCGTAGCGCTCCTCGAGATCGTCGATGACCGCCTGGAACTTGCCCATCTCGGACTTGTAGATCAGGTCCGACTGGTCCTCGCGGACCATTGGCCGGTTGGTGGGGATGGGCACCACCGGCAGGTTGTACGTGTTGGCGAACTCCGACGCCTCGGTCTCGGCAGTGCCGGTCATGCCGGACAACTTGTCGTAGAGGCGGAAGTAGTTCTGGAGGGTCACCGTGGCCCAGGTGTGGTTCTCCTCCTTGATCTTCACCCGCTCCTTGGCCTCCACCGCCTGGTGCAGGCCGTCGGACCAGCGCCGGCCCTCGAGGACCCGGCCGGTGAACTCGTCGACGATCTTCACTTCGCCGTCGGCGACGATGTAGTCCTTGTCTCGGCGGTAGAGCTCCTTGGCGCGCAAGGCCTGGGTCAGCTGGTGGACAAGGTTGGAGGAAACCAGGTCGTACAGGTTGTCGAGGCCAAGTTGTCGCTCCACCTTGTCGATGCCGTCCTCGGTGGGCGCCACCTGGCGCTTCTCCTCGTCGACCTCGTAGTCGGCGTCGCGTATGAGGGTCCGGGCGATGCCGGCGAACTGGTAGTAGAGCCGGACCGAGTCGGTGGCCGGGCCGGAGATGATGAGCGGGGTCCGGGCCTCGTCGATGAGGATGGAGTCGACCTCGTCGACGATGGCGAAGGCGTGGCCCCGCTGCACCATGTGCTCGAGCGAGCGGGCCATGTTGTCGCGCAGGTAGTCGAAGCCGAACTCGGTGTTGGTGCCGTACGTGACGTCGGACTCATAGGCCGCCTTCTTGGCCGACCAGTCGTCGATGTCGGGGCTGACCCGGCCGACGCTGATGCCGAGGAAGCGGTGAATCTGACCCATCCACTCGGCATCGCGCCGGGCCAGGTAGTCGTTGACGGTGACCACGTGGACACCCTTGGCGGCGAGCCCGTTGAGGTACACCGGCAGGGTGGAAACGAGGGTCTTGCCCTCCCCGGTCTTCATCTCGGCGATCCAGCCAAAGTGGAGGGCGGCCCCACCCATCAGCTGGACGTCGAAGTGGCGCTGGCCGATCGTCCGCTTGGCCGCCTCCCGGACGGTGGCGAACGCCTCCACTAGGAGATCGTTGAGCGCCTCGCCGTTGTCCAGCCGCTCCCGGAAAGCGACGGTGCGGTGGGCCAGCTCCTCGTCACTCAAGGCCTCCATCTCGGCTTCGAGGGCATTGACATCGGGAACAAGGCTTTGCAGGGCCCGGACCTTCTTGCCCTCGCCCGCGCGCAGGACCTTCGTGAAGATGCTCATGCGGTCACCGAGTGTACCGGCGCGTCGCCCTTCGCCGACTGCCGGGCAGGCTGGCGCGCTCGGCCATCACCCTTGCACCGGCGGGCGGCTCCGGGCGCGTCAGGCCTCCGGTTGGCGGCCCGCAGCACGGGCGTCCTCGCCCCTCCGGAGGTCGAACAGCCGCTTGTCCATGGCATAGAGGACAGCCTCCATACGGGTGTGCAAGTGGAGCTTCTCCAAGATGTTGCGGACGTGGTTTTTCACCGTGTTCTCGGAGATGTACAGCGTGTCTGCGATCTCCCGGTTGCTCATCCCCCGGGCCACCAAACGCAGGACGTCGAGCTCACGGGCGGTGAGCCGCGGCGCCAGGTACTCGTTGCGCTCGTCAGCCCGGCGGGCCAGCGAGTTGAACTCGTTGAGCAGCTTGGAGGCCATGAAGGGCGAGATCAGGCTCTGGCCCTGGGCCACGGCCCGGATGGCGTCGGCCACCTCCTCGACCGAGATCTCCTTCAGCAGGTAGCCGTTGGCGCCCGCCTTGATGGCCTGGAAGAGGTCTTCCTCCTCGTCGGACACGGTGAGCATCACGATCTTGGTGCTCGGGCTGATCTCCCGGATCTGGCGGGCGGCTTCGATGCCGTTCACGCGCGGCATTCGCACATCCATGAGGACCACGTCGGGGGCCAGCTCCTCGGTACGGGCGACGGCCTCCTCACCATTCTCGGCCTCGGCCACGACCTCGATGGCCTCCTCGCCCGCCAAGACCACCAAGAGGCCGCGGCGGAACACCGCTTGGTCGTCGGCGATCAGGACTCGGACCGTCTCGGTCAACTGCCGACCCTCATGGTGCAGACGCGCCCCTGGGCGACGGTGTCGACGACCAGTTCGGCCATGGCGATGGCGCCATCGGGGCGCCGTTGCAGCACCGCCGTTCGCCCGGTCTCGGCGTTGACGAACCGCCACCGGTCCTGGTCCCAGGCCAGCATCTCGAACGCGGCGTCCTCGGGCATCATCGCCTCGGCGTCTGAATCGATGTCTCCTATCCCGGCCACCCCTCCGCAGGCCCCAACACTCCCTCGGCGATCGTCGGGGGTGGACAACAACCCCATCGGGGACCAATTGGGGAGAAAGTGTACCGTCAGGCGCCCGACGGCCTTGTTCGCCCGCCGCTCCAAGACGCCCATGACGCGGTTGGCGGCGACGCCAGCGTCGCCAGCCAAGGCCTCAGCCCGGAGGATGCGCCCCTTCCCCCACAGGCTGGGCCCCCACCACGTGATAACGCAGCGCTCCCGCTTGGCGATGCGAGGGTTGCGTTCCTCGCTGAAGCACACCTCGGCCCGGTCGATGGGCCACCGCCGGCCCAGGCGTGTCAACTTGTCCCGGGTGGCGGCGAGCACTCGATCGGGAAGGTCGACATTGCGAATCCGAAAGACGATCTCCATAGCCTCCGCCCCTGACGTCCGGATCAACGGCTGTGCCGATCAACGGCGCTGCGGTGAAATGGGCCCGTGCGGCTGACCTGGTCTTTGACCCCACACTCGCCTGCTGCCGCGATCGGCGGGCGGGTGGCGGCGGTGGCGGGACGCCGGGCCAACCGACCCGATGTCCCGCCACCCAGCGCCACCAACAATCCCGCTTGGCGCCGTCTCCGCCGGAGGCCGACCATCGGCCTGTCGACGGGCAGGGCTTACTCCTAAGCCGCACCATGCTCAGCAACCACAGGTTGCCTTACGTGGGTCGTTTCGCCTGCGACTGGCATCGACTTGCAACCACAGACCCGCT
>JBOGGN010000152.1:0-4109 GCA_050744165.1 Acidimicrobiales bacterium
GCGTGCGTGTTGGGGGAATGTTTTTGCGACGAACTCGATCCAGTCCACCCAACGAAAGAAGGAGCACAAAGCTGCCCTGCGCGGGTGAGTTCGGCGGGAATTCGGCACGAGCGCGTAATCGGCGTCGTGCGCCCAGGACCGTGGTATGACCGATCTAGCGGATCGCAGGTCACCACCGCAGGCCGCAGCGGTCCGCCGAACTGGGGCTATAGACATTGCGAACGTCACCGTCCAACCTCTGAGGCATGAGCCACGCGATCAGGCCGCGCCCACGCCGGATACGAGTCCTCCGAATTGCCATTCCGATGACCGTCGTCTCGGTGTCTGGGTCTTGTATCGGCCAATCGGGGGCCAACGCCCTCACCAAAGCGGTCGACGCAAGCGGAACCGGCCCGGTCCGCGGCTCCGCCCGCCGCGCTTCAGTCGGCTACCGGCGCCGCGGCACCGTCGACCACCGCCACCACGACGATCCCGCCGACGACGGTCGCACCAGCTCCGGCCCATACCACAACCATGCCGGCAAACCATCGTCACCGTCACCGTCACCCCACCGCCACCGCCACCGCCACCGCCAGCCGAGGCGACGCCTGCGACCGCCTCCGGAGATACCGATTTCGGGCCCATCCGCCCGGCAGCGTGACCCTGCCCTTCCAACCAGGCCAGCACGTGTGGTCGGCGGTCTCCAACGGCATCACCTTGACCCTTGGTATGGAGCCCGCGGCACCCCACGCTGGCGAGCCGATCACGTTCACTATGACGGCGACGGCACCGTCGACGCTGCCGTGCTGGGCCCTCTACCTGGAGCCGAGCAGCACCAACGGCACGGCGTGGCAGCCCATACCGACGACCGGTGACGCTTGTACCGGCCAGGCCTTGCCCACCGCGGCCGAACATGTTCTCGTCCAGACCTATAACAGGGCGGGCCGCCTTGATTTCGTGTTCGGTGCCAACAACCTGTGCGTCAGTTCGACCAGCGACGTGATGGCCGCCATGTACAGCTCCTTCGAGCTCGGCCCGGGCCCGTCCACCGCTCAGGGTCCGCTGCTACCGGTCCTCCAGGTTGGCGACGGCCGGCTGCCAGATCAACTCCACGACCCGAGCCTCGCCGCGGCCTATGCCCATGCGACCGACGCCGACGGCCATTTGGCCCGCTTCACCGTCGACTGGGGCGATGGAACCCCAGTCGAGACCTACCCCGGTGACCAGAGCCCGTGCATCGAATCGTCCCAAGGATGGCCCGGGTCAAGTACGGCCTTGATGACCTCGGGGCTCGTCTACGCCGCACCAACGCATCGCTACTCCAACCCTCGGCCCGTCGCCATCACCGTCACGGTCGTCTCGACGGGCTGTGACGGGACCGATCCCCAGCAGGTCACCGGCACCTTTCCGTGGGTCCCGCCGACGCCGTAGTCATCCCCGACACCCAAAGACGATGCCCCCACCGGGCCAGCGAGCCACCGGCTCCACCAGACTCTCGCTATGTCACCCCCGCCGGCGCCGTCCGAATGGGCCGTCCCATCGACGAACAGACTGACCACACCTAGCCCTGCGGTGGGCGTAGTCGGTGGCAGCGCGCTCGGGCAGTACTTCGGGGCTGACAGCTGATGCCTTTTGTCATAGCATGCGGTCATGACGGCGGAGTTGGGCCGGCAGGCGTCGCCTGTCAACGCCGACCATTTCACGGTCGGCTCCACCCCTGCGACTCCCCGTCGCTCCGGTGGCGGCGACCGGCGTGGAGCTGTTGACGTTCGGCGCGACCCTGCGTCACCTCTGGGCGCGGTGGATCTGGCACGATTGCAGCGGTCGATAGGCAACCGGGCGGTCCTGGGCTTGCTGCAGCAACAGACCCGGACTTCGGTCGCCGGCTCGCCGTCAATACAGCGGGACTACGAGAAAGACGGGACGGCTGGGGGCACCTTCGAGTCCGAGCGGTTCGGCGTTACAGGGAGCAAGCGTGAGCGCGCGACCTATGTTGAGTTGCCGGTGCGTATCCGCACCACCGGGGGGAGGGGGGCGGCTCCCCCACCGTTGTCCCAATTCGAGCACGGGGGCAAAGTCGACTTGGCTGGAACCGCCCGCAAGCCCGGGTTCGACGGCGGCCACGTCGTGGGTCTTAGCATTGGCGGCGAAGATATCCCCGAGAATGTTGTTCCGATGTTCAAGGCCTTCAACCGCGGTGTCTACAAGAACATGGAAGACGAGGTCAAGAAGCGAGCAGGGGACATCAGCAACGGGGGTAACCAACCGTGGATCACTGTAACCTGCTACTACGGGGACGAGGAAGCGGACACTCCTTATGCGTTCGACGTCCTGCTCGAGAGTCAACCGGCCACCGGCGGACGAACGCCAGTATGGAGTACTTTTCTGCGTCAACCAGAGGACATCAAGCTGGTTGCGCCGCTGAGCGACGATGACCAGAAGGTCGTCCGAGGCGAGACGGGAGCCGACGAGGCTCGCGCCCTCGCGGGGGCCACACTTGACAACTCCCCCGACATGTTTGTTCTCGGACCCAACGAAACGGCTTCCGGCTACATCAAGGCACACGGGGTTATGCCGCCCACCCAGAAGGGATGGTATCCCGACGCCCCCGCCCATCGCCCGTACCAGCATCTCGACATGCTGCTGTTCGCCAACAAGCTTCCGGTCAGCAACGAAGTGAGCCAATTCCGGGACTTCACCGGCCACCAGCGCGAACTCATACTGCAGGCCAACATGGCCCGCAACGGGGGACAGATCAAATCCGACGACCCGAAAGACCCCATTGCCGGTGGGATTCTCAGCGAACAGGGCGACCTCAACTTCCCTGAGATCGACCACATCGTGCCGAAGTCTTCGGGTGGCTCGAACATGTTTTCCAATGCCCGCGTAGTCAGCTGGCAGCTCAACAACCAAGACGACCGGGTGAAATCGCTACTTGGAGTCGTCGACATGAGCAAGCGTGCCCTCCCATCATTGAGAGGCATGGGAGCGAAAGACATACCAGAGCTTGTACTGGCCTACCTGACCCGTTCTAAGCCGTCGGGGATCTTCTCCGAGCAGCATGTCTGGCTCTGGGGCACCCAGAGCTTCACCGTGATGAATGGCCAGACAATGACCAAAGGCCGCGCCGCGCTGGTAAAAAACTCTCTCCTGAGGTACGTCAAGAGCGACGACCTCGAACTGAACGGCGGCGGATACCAGATCAAGAACAAGACCTGAGCTTGGTCCCTGTTCCCTGATGCGGGGCCGGCGAGACCCGCGAAGGTTCAGACCGCTTCCGTCGGCTGCAGGCCATCGTGGTCGAAACCGACGCGCCAGCGGTCAGCTTCTGGCGCGCGGTCGCGTGGGATGAACAAGTCGAGGGTCTCCGCTTTGTCAAAACTGAGAGCCTCACGGTCGCCGGTGTCACACCAGCCCGAACAATCGTCGCACCGTTAGGGCGACCCCGTTCTGGTCGTTACTGGCGACGATCTCGTCGGCCGCCACAAGAACACTGGGGTGGCCGTTGGATACCGCGCACGCCCAGCCCGAGCAGGCGAACAGCGGCAAGTCGTTGGGCATGTCGCCGAATACGACCGCCGCCTCGGGGGAGCAGCCGACCTCCCTCATCACGGCCGCCACGGCCAGGGCCTTCGTGGTGTCGTCAGGGGCGACGTCCACGGTGCCGGCCCCGGCGAACGACGCGCAACCGACACCGGCGAAAGCCTCCGCCACCGACGCGACGAACTGCTCGGCCCTGAGCCGGAGATGGCGTACCGCCACCATAACGATTCGTTCAGTCGCCAGGAGCCGGTCGAGGTCTGAGAAGACGGTTGCGTCGTCACCTCTCTTGGCTCGAAGGGCCAGATAAGCCTGGTCGAGGAACATCGTCTGGGCCGACAGGAGGGCCACACCACATTCGGGAAGAGCCCGGCGTACGCGAGCCACGGCCGCGGCGAGCGCGGCCGGCTCAAAGGGGCGCTCACTGACAACGTCATCCCGATCGGCATCCCACACAATGGCGCCGTTGGCGCACACCATGCGGCCCAAGGACTGATGGTCGGGGATCTTGCGGATCGCCCGCGGCGTTCTTGCCGTCGCCACGAGAAATGGAACGCCGACGCCCTGGATCGTGCGCAGCAGGCTTAGGG
>JBOGGN010000153.1:0-2550 GCA_050744165.1 Acidimicrobiales bacterium
TCCGCTGGGCTCGGGCGAGGCCGGCGGCGGCCCGGCGGGCGGGGCGGGGATTGGCTGTCAGGGCGCCGTCGGAGGTGGCGATGGTGGACACCACCCCCAGGTCGACACCCACGGCGACGCCGGTGGCGGGCAAAGGTCGGGCTGGCACCTGGTCGCAGACCACGATCAGCCACCAGCGGCGGCCCTCGCGTTTGACTGTCGCCGTATTGGGCCGGCCCGGCAGCCTTCGGTGCAGTTTCACCTTCACCTGTCCGACGCCGAGCAGCGCCACCCGGCGGGAGTCGGTGTCGAGACGCCAGCCGGAGGTGTCGGGGTAGGAGGCCGAGTCGAACCGCCACCGGCTTTTGAAGCGGGGGTGGCCCGGTGTCTGGCCTTGCCGGCAGCGGCGGTAGAACGCCCGGTAGGCCAAATCGAGGCGGGTGAGGGTGCCCCGGGCGACGCAGGTGCCGTAGCGGCCCAACTCCGGTTCCCGCACCGCGATGCCGTTCAACGAGGCGAACTGCTCGAAGCGCGACACCGAACGGTGCTCTTGTTCCCAGGCCCGGTTGCGTTCCTCCAAGGCCCGGTTGTACAACAGCCGCTGCTGCCACAACAGGTGGTCCAGACGCGACGCCTGAGCGCTGGTGGGTTGCAGCAGGTATTTCGCCGAGCGCACCGACACGCCACGAAACCTACCGAGAGGGTGTGACCATAACGCTCCGCAGGCCCGCCGACCCGCCACCCCGACCGCAGAAAACTCCGGCCGTCACCGACCCCGCCTGACCACCAGGAGCACAGCCACCCGCCCATCACCCGACGGCGACCACCACCACGCACCGCACCAGCCAGCACAAGCGAACGTTCAACACCGAACGCAAGCAACCGGCCCTTGCCCCCTCCAACAACTGGTCACCTTATTTGGGCACGGGCCCTAACGTCGGCCGACTTTTGGTGCAGGGGGCCCTGTGGCGGCACGATCCCCTCGTCGGAATCGGGCAGGCAGTCGATGACGACAAGAGCGCCGCGTCATAGAGAAAGCGTGTCTGATGGCCCCGCCACCACGTGCCTTCGCTGGCCCCTGGACCCCCATGCCCGTTGAGTTCCTGCGACCATGGGTCTCGTGGACACATGGCCAGTCGATGACCCTGAGCTGGAACGGCGGATGGCTGTCATGGAACGCCGGGCGGGCGTGTTCGCAGTCCAGATGGCCTTCGCCCTCGTTATCGCCGCAGTCTGGGCCTGGGCTCTGACCGCGTGGCCCCTGTTCGACTACTGGGTGCTCCCCTCGCTGCTGCCCACCTACGGACTCCTTGGCCTTGCGGCATCCATTGGTCTGTGGCTCGTGGTGCGGCAGCGCACGGGAGCCCAACTCGCCACATTCATCGTCGGCATCATTGTGATCGGCGCAGGTGTCGGGTTGGGACTTGCCCCTCCGATCTTTTCCAGTGGTCAATCCGGATGGTGCAAAACCGTTTTCGGCAATCACGGCCTGCACGGTGATGACCGCGAAGACTGCTTCGACGCCCGGGCCGCCCGGGCAGATGACGTCGCGGTCATTCTCACGGTGGGACTGCTGACCTCAGCCGTTGGATCGACGTTGCTCGTCCGCGAAACCGGTCGTCGCGATCAAGTTCAACCCGCTGGCTCGCCAACGGGACCAACTGGTCACGCGCCTGCCCGTTTCAACGCGTGCGACATGACCTGATCAGGAAGACGACAGCGTCACCGCCCACTCCGCCATCGAGAGGAACGAGACGGCACACCCTTGGCGTCGAAGAATATGCGGCAGCAGGGCACGCGACATGGAAGGGCCAGGACATGGTGTGACCGAGCACGGAGATGATCTTCGTGCTCGGGCGCTCATGTTGTTGTCGCTCGCTCCCTTCTACGAACGCTTCCAGACGCGAGTAGCGGCCCTCACCGACGACGTCCACGTGTCAAAGGATCGCCGACACGGCCGGTTAGGCTGTCGAGCCGAGTCGATGTCGACTTCCTCACGAACGTGCTCGGTCCGGAAGTGGCGACTTCCCTGACCGATGCCTACGAGCATCACGGTGACGGGCCCGGCGACAGCCCGGCGACTTCCGGAACCGTCCTGGCCATCGGCGCAGCCTTTTGCCGGTATATGGCTCAGCTCGGTGTCGACCACTGTTCGCGCCCCGAGCCGGGAACGGCCGTCATCGAGCCTCGATCGGCCGCTGACGGGTGGGAGAGGGAGACCCGCCAACCCAATTCGGGCTCTTCTGACTCTTCCATGGGTGGCTGAGTTGACCATCCGTCGCCGCATTAACCACCTCCGTCGCCGTCGGTCGAACTCGCCGAGCACACGGAGCACCCCGAAGCACCGCCGAGCCATTCTTGGTCGGGTTTCCTGAACTTGGCCGCGATTCGTGAACTTGGCCGCGATTCGTGAACTTGACCGCGATTCGTGAACTTGGGGTGCGAAATGGTCGTACCACTCGGTCAGCCGCGGCCAAGTTCACAGAACGCGGCCAAGTTCACAGAACGCCGTCCGCCGAGAACGGCGGCGAGGGCACGCGGCGATGAACAGGTTCTCGCCGGTTGCTGATC
>JBOGGN010000154.1:0-13135 GCA_050744165.1 Acidimicrobiales bacterium
CCGCTCAACCCTGGGCCCACGGGCTGACCGGCCTGGTGCGCAGCAGCGGCGAGTGGTGGCTGCGCCAGGCCCGCTCGCCCACAAGCTCGCCCACAAGCTCGCACGGCGCTGGTCCCGCCGGTCCCGCCGCTCCCGCCGCTCCCGCCGCTGGTGCCGGTGCTGGTGCCGGTGCCGGCGAGGTGCCCCGAGCCGGCATGACACGCGACACGGTGGTCGAGCACGTAACCCACCTCATCTGGGCCGGCCTGAGCGGGATCCTGGCCGACGCCGGGATCGTGGTGGACCCCGAGCAACCGTTCTCCGCCGCCCGGCGGGCCCGTCCCGCCGACTTGCCGGCCGGTGCCGCCCAGCGGGCCCGTCCCGAGCGGCCGGCCACCCGAGACGGCTCCGCCTTGACAACCTCGAAGGGAGCGCAATGAACCACGCCCTGCAGGAGTGGCCCGACCACGTCCGGGTGGCCATCATCGGCACCGGGTTCGGCGGTCTCGGAGCCGGGGTCACGCTGGCCGAGGCCGGGATCTCGGACTTCGTGCTGTTGGAGCGGGCCGACGCCGTCGGCGGCACCTGGCGGGACAATACCTACCCGGGCTGCGCTTGCGACGTCCCGTCCCACCTGTACTCGTTCTCTTTTGCCCCCAACCGGGAGTGGACGCACAGCTTCTCCCGCCAAGCCGAGATCCGCCAGTACCTCGAAGGCATCGCGGACAAATACGGCCTTCGGGAGCACATCCAGTTCCGGGCCAACGTCACCGAAGCCCGCTGGGACGCCGAGGCCCGCTGCTGGCGGCTGGACACGACCCGAGGCTCGCTTCGCGCCGACATGGTTATCTCCGCCGCGGGCCCGCTGGCCGATCCCCGGCTGCCCGACGTTCCCGGCCTGGCCGAGTTCCCGGGCCCGGTGTTCCATTCCGCCCGCTGGAACCACGGCGTCGACCTCGCAGGCAAGCGGGTCGCGGTGATCGGGACGGGCGCCTCGGCCATCCAGATCGTCCCCGAACTGCAGCCGCTGGTATCGCAACTGGTGTTGTTCCAACGGACCCCGGCGTGGATCCTCCCCCGTTTCGACCGTGAGTTCAGCAGCCGCGAGCGCTGGGTCTACCGGCATTTCCCGGCCGCCGGACGCATGGCCCGATTCGGCATCTATGCCGTCCGGGAATGCTACGTGCCCGCCTTTACCAAGCAGCCCAACTTGCTCAAGGCGGCCCAGATTTTCGCCCAGCGCAACTTGGCGGGCCAGGTGCCTGACAAGGGGCTGCGGGCCAAGCTGACGCCGACCTACGTGATGGGTTGCAAACGGGTCCTGATCTCCAGCGATTTCTATCCCGCCGTGGCGCGGGAGAACGTCGCCGTGGTCGCCTCCGGCCTGGCACGGGCCGAGGGCAACACCCTGATCGCCGAGGACGGGACGGCCCACGAGGTGGACGTGGTCATTCTGGCCACCGGATTCCACACCGTCGATATGCCCATCGCCGAGCGGGTCTTCGGGGAGGACGGCCGCAGCCTGGCCGAGCACTGGGCCGGAGACATGAAGGCGCTGCGGGGTACCACGGTGGCCGGGTTTCCCAACCTGTGCCTGGTTATCGGCCCGAATACCGGCCTCGGCCACACCTCGATGGTCCACATCATCGAGTCGCAGGTGGCCTACATCGTCGATTACCTGAAGACTCTGGAGCGCACCGGGGCCGCAGCCTTAGACGCCCGTCCCGACGCCCAGCAGGAGTGGTGCGCCGACGTCGAGCGCCGCATGGGCCCCACCGTGTGGGCCACCGGCGGGTGCAAGAGTTGGTACCTGAACGCCGCCGGCCGCAATCCCACGCTGTGGCCGGGCACGACCATTCGTTTCCGCCGCCAGACCCGCAAGGTCGACGTGGGCGAATATCGCCTGCTCGAGAAGGAAGTGGGAAAAAGGGGGGCTCCTCTCGATTTCACCCCCGCGGTCCCCTTACAAACACTGCGGATCCCGACGACCGACGGCGTGGTGCTGCACGGGGAGATCCACGGGCGCCTCGACGGGCCGACGGTGGTCCTGGTTCACGGGTGGACCAACACCACCCGGGTATGGGGACCGGTCATCCGGGCCCTCGGCGACCAGGCCCGGATTGTGGCCTACGACCTGCGAGGCCACGGCCGCAGCAGCATGCCGCCGAAGGACGCCCACGGCACCCGAGCGCTGGTCGACGACCTGAGTGCGGTGCTCGACGCCACCCTGCAAGAGGGGGAGAAGGCGGTTCTTGTGGGCCACAGCATGGGCGGCATGACGATCATGGCCGCAGGCACCGAGGCGTCGGTGATGTCCCGCACCGCGGGTGCGGTGCTGGTGTCCACCGGCGCGTCCCAGCTGGCCACCACCGCCCTCGTCGTTCCCATCCGCTCTCGGCGCGCGGCGGCGGTGATCCAGCGCCAGCTGCTGCGTTCCTCGGCGCCCATCGGCCGGCCCACCAGGGTCAGCCGGGCGATACTTCGTTACGGGACGCTCGGCAGCTTGGCGTCCAAGGAGGTGGCGGTCCTCAGCGCGGAGCTGGCCCACTCCTGCACCCGCCGCTCCCGGGGGGCCTGGGGTCGGGTGCTGGCCGGGCTCGACGTCAGCGACGCTCTGGCCGGCTTGAACGTGCCGGTGCAAGTCGTGACGGGGACCGACGACCGCATGACCCCGCCGGTCCATGCCCACCGCATGGTCGAGCTGCTGCCCCGCAGTCTCGGGATCATCGAAGTGCCGGGCGTGGGGCACATGGCGCCCCTCGAGGCACCCCAGGCGGTGGCCGACGCCATCGCCAAGGTGGTGGCGGAAGTGAACGAGACGGTATGACGACCCCGGCGTCGAAGAAGGAGGCAGGGATGACCACGAAGGTGGAAGGGCTCCAGGACAAGGTTGCGGTGGTGACCGGGGCCGCTCGCGGCGTCGGCGCCGCCCTTGCCAAGCGGCTCGCCGAAGGTGGTGCCCGGGTGGCCCTCGTCGGCCTCGAGCCGGCGGAGCTGGAAGCGACTGCGGCCGCCTGCCGGCGCCACGGCGACAGCCAGGCATGGACGGCGGACGTCACCGACCTCGCCCGGATGCAGTCGGTGGCCGCTGAGGTCGTCGAGCGGTTCGGCCGGGTGGACATCGTGGTGGCCAACGCCGGTATCGCCGTCGGCGGCCTCTTCGCCCAGTCCGATCCCGCCAGCTTCGACCGGGTGATCGAGGTGAACCTGCTGGGCTCCATTGCGACTGCCCGGGCGTTCCTCCCGGCGTTGGTCGACTCCGGCGGGTACCTGTTGCAGGTGGCGTCGATGGCCGCCCTGCTCCCGGCGCCGCTCATGGCCGCCTACTGCGCCAGCAAGTCGGGCGTGGAAGCCTTTGCCCACGTCCTCGCCGCCGAGGTGGCCCCGAAGGGGGTCGCAGTGGGCGTGGCCTACCTGTCGTGGACCGACACCGACATGGTCCGGGCGGCCGACGAGGTGGCCACCCTCAAGAAGATGCGCTCGGGGTTGCCCTGGCCCCTCGGCGCCACGGCGCGCCTGGCACCGACGGTCGAACGGATCGCCCGCGGCATCGAGCAGCGTGCACCTCATGTGTACGGCCAAGCATGGGTTCGAACCCTGCAGTGGTTGCCCCGTGGCGCGGTGGCGAGTGTGACTGCCCGGATCGGCGGCGGCCGGGTGTCTGGCATGGGGGCGCAGCTGGAAGCGGCGGGCGGCTCCACTGATCCTGTGGGCCCCGGTGGCCGGGCGGCGATGACGGCGGAATCTGGGCTTCCTCGCCCCTAGCCGGCCCTACGGTGCGTCGGGTTCGCAACAGTATTGCGACGGTGGCGGCAAGGGCAAAAGCTCAGCCGAGGCGGGGTCGCCGCGCTCCGTGTCTGCACGAAAGGGATTTCCGGCGTCAAAGGCAGCCGGAGGAACACTGCGACCCCGACGCCGGGGAGAAACGGACTATGGCCTTCCGATGAGGCGAAAGCGAAGAGATGCACACAACATCGTCGACGGCCCGTATCGGCGCGCCACTTTTTCAACCAGATATATTATCTTCCTGACGTATATACTGTAAGCGTGGCGAAGCACTTGGTAGACATCGACGAGAACGCTCTGGCAGCAGCCCAGGCCGAGTTGGGGACCGCCAGCATGAAGGAGACAGTCAATGAGGCCCTAAGAAGGGCCGGCGCGGCCAGAGACTCCCGGGTCCGCCAGGCCCTCGGACGTCTCGGCCGCCGGAACCTACCCCCCCGCGAGGAAGCATGGCGCTGACCCACTTGCTCGATACCAGCGTGATCAGCCGCCTCGGCGAAGCGAGCGTGCGAACGGTGATCGAACCACTTACTGAGTCGGGCCGGTTAGGGCGTGCCGGGATCACCGACCTCGAAGTCGGATACGGAAGCCGGAACGCCCGCGAGTGGGATCAGGATATGGCTGACCTGTCGGTGTTCCAGCTGGTCGAGACCACCGCAGATCACGTTCGGCGCGCTCGGCAGCTGCAACGTCTCCTCGCCTCCCGAAGCCAGCGGGGTCGCAAAGTGCCCGACTTGCTCATTGCCGCCGCAGCAGAACAGGAGCGACTCGTCTTGCTCCATTACGACTCAGACTTCGACCTGATCGCCAACGTCACGGGACAGCAGTGCCAGTGGGTGGTGCCCGCCGGCACCGTCGATTGAGCGCCATCCCTTACACAACCGGCGCCATTACTTCGGCGCCTTGGAGTATCGGACCCGAACGAGCCGGCGAGCGGAATCAGCGATCCGTGCCATCGATGGAAGAATCGATACATGCTTGACTACAATGACTGAGCCTTGCCCTGCCACGGACCTACTTATTACGGTTTTGAGGGAGGATCACGGTCGAACAGGCCGATCACCGTGGCGACGACCAAGCCGACTACGAGCCCGACGAGAACGGCGACCAGGAGTCCTTCACTGCGAAGGGTCTGAGCTGTCAAAAGGAGTGCCAGCATTACTCCGACGAATGCAGCTCGCCGTCTATGATTTGCCCGGATCCACCGCCACGGCGACACGCTTGCTCCTTTTGGCCTGATCGACGCTACCTTTGGACGGCGGCCAGGCGCGGCCCGCTCCGACGGGCAGGGCGGCTTGGAGCCCAACGCTGCCATAACTGAAGTCGGTTGACACAAGTGCAGGGCGCTATAGCGCCCTGCACTTGCGTTAACGGTGTTACGTAATCTTCACGCGTGCAAGGCCGGTGTCACTCGGGCGCCAGCCGCCGGGCGAGATACGCCAGCGACAGTGGGTACCGGTAGTCGATGCCAGAGTGCGTCCCATCGAACAGTTCGAAATGCACGTCGGTCACCGCGATGCGACCGAGGGCGTCCCGGAAGGCCACGGCGCCGAGGTCGAGGCAGAAATCGTCGCTCTTGCCGGCGTCGATCCATATGGCCCGCTGACCGCGCAGCGCCTCGGCGTAGCGGTCGACCATGCGCACCGGGTCCCAGGCCAGCCACCGCTGCCACACTTCGTCGCGAAGCTGGCCGGTCGTGGGCTCGAAGGGCAGCACGGGCGCACCGTCGGACGCGGCCGAGAAACACGCCGCCACCCCCAGGCTCACCAAGACATCGGCGTCCGAAGGCTTGATGAACGGCGGCCGGGAGCGGAACTCGTCCCACCACCGGTCAATCGACCCGTCGAACTCCCGCAGCGCCCGGACGACCCGGGGAAACATCGGGATGTAGGACAGCTCGTACAGCGCGTCGCCCGCGTGGGTCGCGAAGCCGCCGAACAGGTCGGGTCGCAACATCGGGGTGATCATGGCGCCGAATCCGCCGCTGGATTTCCCCTGGATGCCCCGATGCCTAGCCTCTGGCAACGTCCGGTAGTGCTGGTCCACGTAGCTGACCACGTCGTCGCACAGGTAGGTGTGGTAGTTACCGGTGCCGGGGGAGTCGACGAACTGCGATCCGCCGTAGGCCGTCCAGGCGTCGACGTAGATCACGATGCACGGTGGGGCGTCCCCCCGGGCGAACACGGCGTCGGCGGCCTCCGGGTACGGCAACCGGAACGGCTGGTGGTTGGCCCACCCGGCCACCTGGCCTGTGTAGCCCTGGATGACGTAGACCGACGGGTAGCGGCGCTCCGGTCGGTCGTCGTAACCAGGGGGGACGTAGACCCACAGGGGGCGGTCGGCGGGATCGCCGAGGTGGTTGCCCTCCAGCGCCGGCGAATGCAGCTGGTGTATCTCGACGCGACCGGACAGCTGGAGGGGCCAGGGCTCGCTCGCCACAATCGACGCCCGATCAGCCCCGCAGGGCCTCGGCGATCTCCTGGGCCGAGGCACCGCGCTCGCGTAGGGCGGCGACGAGGTCCTTCAAGCGCAGCTGGAGCGAGTCGATCTCCGCCTTCGTCGCCCGCAACTGGGACAGGAGATCGTCGTCCACGGCCACGGCCGCGACGGTAGCCGGATCCTGAGGTACTTCCTGACGAGTTCCCAGGCCAGATTGAGCCTGGGGCGGCTTCATGGACCCATGAGTTCACCTAACGCAAGGGACCGGGGCCTACGGCGGCTGTCCAGCGTGACGGCCGTCGTCGGCGTCAGCGCCGTGGCCGCGGCGGGCGCCTTCGCCGGGTTGGCCGCCGCCAAGACGGCCACGACCAGCCAAGCCGCGGGCACCGCCGGCACGTCGGCCTCGACGCCGGCCTCATCCACCAATGCCTCGGCTACGGGCGCCTCGGCGACGAGCACCTCAGGCACGGGTACCTCAGGCACGAGCACCTCGGTGTCGGGGTCCTCAGGCACGAGCACGTCGGGGTCGGGAACCTCAAGCACGAGCACCTCGGTGTCGGGGACCTCCGGTACGGCCGCGTCGGCTTCGGGTGCGGGGACCTCCTCGTCTTCGTCGAGCTTCAGCACCGCGGCCGCACCCACAGCTAGCAACAGCCAGTCGTCGCATGCTCGCTCGGGTGCCTCATGAGCCAGGCCCTGCAACCCGTTACCTTCGCTGCCCTCGGCACCACCGCCGTAGTGTCGGTGGCCGACGGCGCCGACCGCCGGGCCCTTGACAGGGCCGTGGCCATGGTCGCGGCCGAGGTGGCCGCGCTCGACGCCGCCTGCAGCCGCTTCCGGGACGACTCCGAGCTGTCCCGCCTGAACGCCGCTGGTGGCCGGCCCTTCCCGGTGTCGCCCCTGCTGCGGGCCGCCGTGGCGGTAGCCCTACGGGCGGCCCGAATGACCGGCGGCCTGGTCAACCCTACGGTCGGCACCGCCCTCCAGCGCCTCGGCTACGACCGCGACTTCGCGCAGCTGGACCCTGACGGCCCGCCGCTGCAGCTGAACCTGGCGGCCGTTCCCGGCTGGCAGGGCATCGTGGTCGACGACTTCGATGGCACCATCCGACTCCCACGGGGCGTCAGCCTTGACCTCGGCGCCACGGCCAAGGCCTGGTGCGCCGACCGATCGGCGAAAGCCGCGGCAGAAACTGCTGGCACCGGCATCCTGGTCAGCCTGGGCGGCGACATTGCCGTGGCCGGCAACCCGCCACCGGGCGGCTGGCGCATCCGGGTGACCGACCGCCACGACGGCACCGACCTCGACCCCGGCCAAACAATCACCGTCACCGCCGGTGGCCTGGCCACGTCGGGAACCGCCAGCCGCCGGTGGCGCCGTGGTGGCGTGGCGGTCCACCACATCGTGGATCCGGTGACCGGCGCCAGCGCCACCGGCCCGTGGCGGACCGTCAGCGTTGCCGCGGGGTCCTGCTGCGACGCCAACACGGCGTCGACCGCGGCCGTCATACTCGGGGCCGCAGCCCCCGAGTGGCTTGGCGGCCACGGGTTGGCAGCTCGGCTGGTCACCGTTGATGGCGCGGTCGTCTGCACCGGCGGCTGGCCGTCCGAGCTCACCGAGGAGGCGGCGTGATGGTCCTCGCCTCCAGCTCCGAAGCCCTGTGGTACCTGACCCGGGGCACTGGCCTCGTCAGCCTGTTGCTTCTGACCGCCGGCGTGGTCCTCGGCATCGTCGGCGTGAAGCGGTGGTCGAGCCCCCGCTGGCCGAGGTTCGTGACCGCCGGCCTCCACCGCAACGTGTCGCTGCTGGCCGTGGTCTTCCTGGCGGTGCACATCACTACCGCCGTGATCGACAGCTACGTGACCATCACGTGGCTGAACGCCTTCGTTCCCTTCACCGCCACCTACCGCCCGCTGTGGCTGGGACTCGGCGCCGTAGCCGGCGACTTGCTGCTCGCTCTGATCATCACAAGCCTGGCCCGACCCTTCATCGGCTACCGGGTGTGGCGGGCGGTGCACTGGGCGGCCTACGCCTGCTGGCCCATCGCGCTGGTGCACGCCATCGGCACTGGCACCGACGCCCACGACGGCTGGGGCCTGGCCCTCACGCTCGGCTCCCTGGCTGCGGTGCTGGCGGCGGTGGCCTGGCGGCTCGCCGGCCCCCGGCCCACTGCCTCCGGAGCCCAGTTGCCGGCCCGGACTCGGACCCGCCCCCCCGGCGACCGCCTCGCCGCGTGACCGCCTGACCCCCCATAGGAGACACCACCATGCCCACCCTTGCCCCGTCGGCGCCCGCCGACACCGCCATGCAGCCCGACCCTGCCCTGCGGGACGGGGGCACCGTCCCGACGCTCGTCCGAGGCCCCGGTGCTAGCCGCATCCTGCCGTCCCGGCCGCTGCGCTCCCTGGCCGAGCACCTCGACCACTTCGGTCCGCGGCCCGCCGCCACCGGCACCCGCCAGCGGAGCGCGCTGCTCGACGAGGTGGAGGCCTCGGGCCTGCGGGGCCGCGGCGGCGCCGGGTTCTCGACGGCCGTCAAGCTCCGCGCCGTCGCCGCCGGCCGCAGGGCGGTGGTGGTGGCCAATGGCACCGAGGGCGAGCCGGCCAGTGCCAAGGACAAAGTCCTGCTGGCAGCGGCGCCCCACCTGGTCCTGGACGGCGTCGTGACCGCGGCCGAGGCGGTCGGTGCCACCGAGGCCATCGTGTGCATCGAGCGCACCGCCGTCGCCGCCGCGGGCATCGTCGAGCGGGCGATCCGGGAGCGCCAGGCCGCCGGCGTCGACCGCGTCGACATCCGCCTGGCCGCCACTCCCGACCGCTACGTTGCCGGCGAGGCGACCGCCCTCGTCCACTGGCTCGACGGTGGTGAGGCCAAGCCCACCTTCGCCCTCCACCACTTGGCGGACAAGGGCCTCGGTGGTCGCCCGACCCTCGTCGACAACGTCGAGACGCTGGCCCACCTGGCGCTGATTGCCCGCCGCGGCGGCGGCTGGTTCCGCTCTCTCGGCACCGACCGCGATCCCGGATCGGCCCTCGTCACCATCATTGGGAAAATTTCCCCCGCCGTGGTCTGCGAGCTCCCCCTCGGGACCCCGCTGCCCGCGGCCCTGGCCGCCGCCGGCATTGACCTGCGGGCCGTCGAGGCGGTGTTGGTCGGTGGCTACTTCGGCACTTGGATCCCCGCTTCCCTTGCCGCTGGCCTGACCCTGGACTCGGCGTCGCTGGCGACCGTGGGCGGCTCCTTCGGTTGCGGTCTCCTGGCCGCCCTGCCGGCCGGCACGTGCGGCCTGACTGAGGCCGCGAGGGTGACCCGATGGCTGGCCGCCCAGAGCGCCGGGCAGTGCGGACCGTGTGTGCTCGGCTTGCCAGCCATTGCCGACGCCATGGCGACGGTGGCGGCCGGCGACCGCGACGGGCGCGCCGAGGCCGACTTGCGCCGCTGGTTGCGGCTGGTAGACGGCCGCGGCGCGTGCAAGCATCCCGACGGCGCGGCACGCTTCGTGGCCAGCGCCCTGTGGGCCTTCCAGCACGACCTGGGCCGCCACCGGGCCCAGGGACCGTGCCCGGATCGGGCACCGTTGTTGCCCACCCCCCGGACGGGAGGCTGGCGATGAGCGACAACCGCCCGTCGCCCCGGGCCCGGAAACTTGTCGTCAACCCGATCACGTGCGTCGGTCACGGCCTCTGCGCCGACCTGTTTCCCGAGCGCATCACCCTCGACGAGTGGGGCTACCCGATCGTTGACGGGCGGCCGATCCCCGATGAACTGCTTGACCACGCCCGGCGGGCGGCCGCAGCCTGCCCGACCCTGGCGCTGATGGCCACGACGCGCTGAGCGGCCATTTTTTCCACCATCAGCTGTCAGGCAGCCCGCCTCGCTTCGGCTGGGCCGGGGCCGTCGCGCAGACACCGCAGAGCAACCAAATATCCTTGCGGTGTGCCCGCGGAGCCCGTCGTTGGCGTCGCCGCGTTCGACTTCGACGGCACCCTGATCCGGGGAGCCAGCATGGGCCCGTTCCTGATGGAAATGTTGGGCTGGCGACCCGGCGCCGCCAAGATGCTGGCGGCTGGGCCGTCAATGATCGGGGCCTATTGCCGGGCTGGGCGTGGTGGGGCCAAGGTGGAGCTCATCGACCGGCTGCTGGCCGGGTTCCCGATCGTGGAGGCGGAGGCCGCGGGCCGTCGCTTTGGCGCCCGGCTGGCGACCCGGGTGCGGCCTTCGATGGCCGAGCGGGTCGCCTGGCACCGACGCCAGGGGCACCGGTTGGTAATCGTTTCTGCCTCCTTGGAGTTGTACCTGGTGGCCACCGCAGCGGCGCTGCAGTTCGACGGCGTGCTGGCGACTCGGCTGGAGGAGGGCGAAGATCGTCGGCTGACCGGGCGGCTTCTCGGGGCCAACTGCCGGGGCGCCGAAAAGGAGACCCGGCTGCGAGGGTGGTTGGCCGACCACCTCGGCGAGCAGTCCTATCGCCTGTGGGCCTACGGGGACAGCCACGGTGACGACGAGCTGTTGGCCATGGCCGACACGGCTATCCGGGTCTGACGCCGGATGCCGCGGCCTCTGCGCCACGTCCACGGACGGGTCCCACTGGCGTCGGCAGGGCTGGCCCTGGCGATGGCGGCGACCGGCCTGGCCGGCTGCCGTGGCACCCGCAGCTCCGGGCCGCCCTCGACACCGCTGGCCCTGCCAACAACCACCGGGGCGCCAGCTCCGAGCTCCAGCACTAAGACGGGATCGGCTCCGAGCTCCACCGCAACCACGACGGCACCGGCAAAGGCGCCCCCTTACCCGGTGAGTTCCACGACCATGGCGTTCGTCGACCCTTCCCGACCGACGGTCAGCCAGGGTGTGCAGATCTCGGCCACCATGGCTTTGACGACGGTCGTGTGGTACCCCGCCGTGGCCGGGCGGTGGCCGTTGGTCATGTTCGCTTCCGGATACAAGGTTGGGCCGTCCTCGTACAGCACGCTCCTCCAAACCTGGGCCGCCGCCGGGTATGTGGTGGCGGCACCCGAGTTCCCGTTGGAGGACGAGGCGATCGCCGGTCCTGCCCTCGACGAGTCTGACCTCCAGAACGAGCCGGCCGACCTGGAGTTTGTGAAATCGTCGATGCTGGCCCGCTCCGACCCGCTGGCGCCCCGCATCATTGCCACTGAGGTGGCGGTGACGGGTCACTCCGATGGCGCCGAGGCGGCCCTTGCCGTCGCTCAGGAAGGCGATCCCCAGGTGGTCGCCGTCATCGCCATGTCGGGACAGCCGGTCACCCCCCGTCAGGACCCCAACCCGCCGTTGCTGGTGATCCAGGGCGACTCCGATACGACCAACCCGCCGGAGTTAGGCCAGGACGTGTATGACCAGGCCGACTCGCCGAAGTTCTTCCTCAGCCTGATCGGAGGCGGGCACCTTCCTCCCTTTCAGGCAGGCAGCGTGTGGGAACCGCTGATTGCGACGACGACCATCGACTTTTTCAACCACTACCTGTCTGAGCGGGTGACCAGCGACGGGGCCATGTTGACGGCCGGCAACCAGCCCGGTGTCGCCTCGATCAGCTGAGGACTCGGCCGCCAGAGCATCGATGCCTGTCGGGCTGGGGCAGCGGCTGGGGCAGCTACCGGGGAAAGACGGCGAAGAAATCCCTGCTGAACGGCTGCAGGTAATGGCTGGGAGCGAAGTTCATGCCGCTCAGCACGTTGTTCCCCTGTGTGATGGGGCCCGGAACAGCATCGCCCACGTGGGCGAAGGTGGCGAACGACACCCATTCCGGGTTGATGTCGAGCTCCATGGCCCGCAGCGATCCGGCCGCCACCAGAATCTGGGCCAGCGCCAGCGGAGTAAGGCTGGGGCCGCCCACGTAGACCAGGTCTCCACCAGCGGTGATGCCGGCGCCGGAGCGCCAGGTGGCGGCCACGCCGCCAAGCGTTGCCCCCCAGGCGGATGGGACTGAAGCGGACGGAACAGGGGTGCTGTTGTCAACCAGGAGCGGCAGGTTCTGGCGCACCGCCTGCACGCCGGGGCCGGGCCCGACATCACGACCCCACTGGCCCACGTTGACCGTGCCGTCGGCGTTGATCACAAGCGATGCCGCCCCCGGTTGCAACGGCATGGCGGTCATGCCGTCGTCGTACCAGCCGGTGTGGTAGTCGGCGATCATGAAGCCGCTGTTGAAGGCGGCCAGCAGGTCCTGCTGCTGATCGGGCGGCACCGCAGACTTTTCCGTCCACGGGCCCGGCGGCTCATTGGTGCCCGCGTAGAGGACCACGTGGGTGGTCTCGGCATTCATCCAGGCGACGACGGCCGGTGGAACCCCGCCACCCACGGTCACCTCGGCGACGTAAATCGAGTAGCCGCTGTCCGTCGGATCGCCGGCGGGCTGCCAGGGACCGGTCCCGTTCACCGGCGAACCGAGCGCCGGAAGCGAGCCCGCTGCCGTCGGGCCGACCACCGGAGGAGGACTGGTGGGCCCTGGCGGAAGAGGCAGGGTCGTCTGTTGAGGAAGGCTACGCAGCGGCGTGACCGCCTTGGTGTGCGCCACGACCGTCGTCGAGCTGGAAGCCGCCGATGAGGTCGCTTGGGAGCCGGTCGATGTTGATCTCGAACCGGCCGCGGTCGACTTGGACCCCGTCGTGGTCGATCCGGAACCGAGTGAGGTCGATGTCGCAGCGGTCGAGATCGACCTCGAAGACGCCGTAGGTGCCGTGGCCGCCAGGGTGGTACGGGTGCCGGCCACGGTGGGGTGGCCGCCGGCGCAGGCCCCCGAGACCAAGGCCACGATCCCGCCGAGCAGCGCCACCCTCCAACGAGCGGCTCCGCAGGCCCTGGCCCCCGGGCGCGTCGGCGTCGATCGCCGGGTCAAAACGGCATCCGCCGGAAGAGCGACCGGGGCAGGTGGCGCATCACCACCATGATCCAGCGCATGGCGCCCGGAACCCAGACC
>JBOGGN010000155.1:0-1745 GCA_050744165.1 Acidimicrobiales bacterium
ATGGTGTGGCATGTGCGGGATCGGATCGCCGTCGACTACCTGCCCCGCCCGGCTGTGTGGCTGGTGCAGACCATGTTGCGGTTGCTTCCGGCGGCCGTCATCGCCAACTCGGTTGCCACCCGGGAAACCCTTGGACCTGTCACCACCAGCCGGCGGTGTCCCGTGGTCCACTGTTCCGGCCCGATTCCTGCTGGCGCAGTAAGCAGTAGCTCGCCGCCGGCGGTCGGCGCCGACGGGGCCGAGTGGTTGACGGCGCCATTCGTGGCCGGCATGGTCGGCCGCCTGGCACCCTGGAAGGGCCAAGACGTCTTCGTCGAGGCCTTCGCCAAGGCCTTTCCAGCCGGCCCCGAACGGGCGGTGATCGTAGGCGCCGCCCTTTTCGGCGAGACCGACTTCGAGGCGCAACTCCGAGAGCTGGTCGTCCAGCTTGGCCTCGGCGACCGCGTCGACTTCCTTGGCTTCCGAGAGGATGTCGATGCCATCCTGCCCGCTTTCGATGTCCTGGTGCACGCCTCGCGGACGGCCGAACCCTTCGGCCAGGTGATCGTCGAGGCGATGGCGTCCGGGGTGCCGGTGGTAGCGGCGGGCGCGGGAGGCCCACGGGAAATCGTCGATCCGGAGGTGTCGGGCCTTCTCTTCCCACCCGGCGATGTGGACGGGCTGGCTGCCGCCCTGCTGCGGTTGCGACAGGACGCCGACCTACGGCAACGGTTGTCGTCCAACGGGCGGCATCGGGCCCTGGACTTCAGCCCAGAGGTGACCGCAGCCAAGGTGCGCGGAGTCTATGACCAAGTGCTCGGCTCACGATGACAGCACCTGGGTGGGATAAAGGGAGAGCTGGCCGCACCCCATGCCGATGGTCCTCCTCGACCGCCAGTTCAACCGGGTCCGAGGGCGCCATGGCAGAGATGCTCAACCCACATGCTGGCGCCGGGGTCGACACCCATCGCCGGGTCGAAGAGCTGATCGATCAACCGGGCCCTGGGTGGGTCGTGGACGCCGGGGCAGGACATGGCGCGTTTACTCAGGTCCTTGTCCGGAACGGGTACAGGACTGTCGGTCTGGAAATAAAGCCAGGCCATTTCAGGTGCCGGTCGGCGCCCCACATCCTGGTCGACGTGGACCGTGGTTTGCCGATCGCCCCGTCGAGCCTTGACGGGATCGTGGCTATCGAGCTCATCGAGCACCTCGAATGCCCGTTGTTCTTCGTTCGGGAAGCCGCTCGGGTTCTACGGATGGGAGGCTGGATGGTCGTCACGACCCCAAATGTGCTGAGCTTGGGATCGCGCCTGGAATTCCTGGTCAGGGGGTACGTGAGCGGATTCTGCGAGAACGAGTTTAGGGACAACGGCCACATCAGCCCGGTCAGCCTTCTCGACCTGCGACGCATCGGCGAACGGGCCGGGCTCGAAGTCGAGGCGGTCACCTACAACGTGGGGAGGTTCCCCTTACCCGGAATCTACCGGCGGTTGACGACCCGTCGGGACTTGTTCCGTAACGCAATGTTCGGAGAGAGTCTCATCGTCCGGCTGCGCAAGACCCGACTACCTCGACGCCAGATCGTTCGAGGCTGATGGAGGTGGCAGAAGTGGAGACGGTTGGAATTCGAAGGCTACTCGGCCCGAGCGACGATCGAAATGAGCCATCGCTTGAGAATCGCGTCGCTTATCAGTGGCGCGAGCGCTTTGACACACTGGGATACCGGCATGCGAAGCACCGGGACCGAGTCGTGTTGGACTGGCTAG
>JBOGGN010000156.1:0-3947 GCA_050744165.1 Acidimicrobiales bacterium
GGTCCGGCCGCCTTCGATCAGCACCAGGATCTCGATGGCGACGTCCTGCTTCTGCACCACCACCGACGAGCGCAGGTCCAGGACCTCCCCCACCGGCAACGACTCGCCGCCCACCGTCAAGCCGGACGGTTGCTTCTGGGCCAGAGCCTCGATGGCCGCGATCGACTCCGGCGTGTATGGCTTGGCGCTGGGGCTAGAAAAGCTGATCACCGAAACGAAGGCATAGGGCGGGGCCGGCGCATAGGCGAAGAGTCGGATCCCCGACTTTGTCTCCAGGGCCACGACCGACTGCAGCGGTGACGCCAGGGCCGGGGCCTGGGCTGCAAAGGCGTTGATCACCGGCGGCAGTGAGAACGGATCGGCCGCCGGGGCATGCCACGAATCAGGCACCGACAGCGTCAAGGGATCCACCGACTCCGTCAGCACGGTGGTGCCGCCGGGCCCCGGCCGGGCGGTGTAGGGCAAGGTGGTGGGGACCGTCGGCGGGGCGACGACCGCGGGCACCGACGCCGGCGTGGACGCCAAGCTCGCCTGGTGCAGGGCGAAGGCAATGGCCGCCGCCGCAACCACCGCAATGGCAATCAGGAAGGCGATCCACTTGTGGCGCGGGTGGGTGCGGACCTCGGGCGCCGTTTCGGCGAACTGACTCAGGGTGCGCAACCCTACCGTCGCCCGGCCGGCGGCGAAATTCACCGGTCGAGGTGGGCCGCCGGCGCGACACTCCGGTGCATGCAGATCTTCCAGGTCGATGCCTTCACGGCCGAGGCGTTCCGGGGCAACCCGGCCGCGGTGTGCCTCCTCGACGACGCCCGAAGCGACCAGTGGCTCCAGTCGGTTGCGTCCGAAATGAACCTGGCCGAAACCGCCTTCGTCACCGCTGCCCCAGACGGCGGCTTCAACCTGCGGTGGTTCACGCCGGCCGTCGAGGTCGACCTCTGCGGCCACGCCACCTTGGCCACCGCCCACGTGCTGTGGGAGGTCGGGAGGGAGAAAGCCAACCTGGCGTTCCACACCAAGAGCGGCCGGCTGACCGCCGAGCGAGCCCGCGATGGCGGCATCACCCTCGACTTCCCCGCCGACCCCGTCACCGCGATCGACCCGCCTGAGCAGCTGGCGGCGGCGCTCGGCGTGGCCCCGGTGGCGGTCGGTCGGGGCCGCAGCTTCCTCCTGGCCGAGCTCGCCAACGCCGCCACAGTTCGACGCCTGTGCCCCGACCTGGCCGCCGTCAAGGCGCTCGACGCCATGGGCGTCATCGTGACCGCGGCCGGCGACGGCGACGCCGACTTCGTGTCCCGGATGTTCGCACCGGCGGTCGGCATCGACGAGGACCCGGTCACCGGCGCCGCCCACTGCTGCCTGGCGCCGTACTGGGCGCCCCGGTTGGGCCGCGACCGCCTGCTCGGCTACCAGGCGTCGGCTCGGGGCGGCTACGTCGGCGTGGCCCTGCTCGGGGATCGGGTGGCGCTCTCGGGCCGGGCTGTCACGGTGATGCGGGGTGAGTTGCTGGCGTAAGCCGGTAGGTGGCGACCAGGTCCGCCCCCCAGGCGGCGAGGGCCTCCCGGACGTCCTCGGGCGACTCCACCCGCACCCGCCTCCCGAAGCGAACCAGCTCGGCTGCTGCGATATTGGCGCTGGGAAAAGACGCCGCGTATCTCGACCACCCCGCCTCGGAGCGAGGGCCGGCTCGCGGTTGCAGGCCGGCCCACCGCCCGAGGACGGCCTGCACGAAGCGTTCCGCCCCGGGGTCCACGGCCATTTCGACGGTCACGCCCTGCGGGATGATCCGGGCCGGAAACCCGGTCTGCACGGACTCCCATGCCTCTGCTAGGTCGAAGTCCTCCGGGCGTTCCACCGGTTCCGCGGTCACGGTGACGGCTTGGACCCGGGACACCCGGAAGGTGCGCAGCCCGGCATCAGAGCCGGCCATCATGTACCACACCCCGTTCTTGGACACGAGGCCGTAGGGGTGGACACGGCGTGTGGCCGGTTCCTGGCCCGGCTTGGCGTAGCTGAGGTCGACCTGCATCCCGGCCAGGACGGCCCCACGCAGCGCCGGAAGGTGGGGCGGCTGCTCCCGGCCCGGCCGGCGCTGGCCGCCCCAGGCGTCAGGGTCGACGAGGACCGCCTTGCCGGCGGCGGCCGCCTGCTCCCGCATCGGCGCTGGGAGCGCGGCCAGCAGCTTGCGCAGCGCCGACTTGACGCCAGGCTCGACACCCACGCCCGCCAGGGCGTTGGGCCCCGCCACCAGGAACAGCGCCTGGGCTTCCTGCGTGGTCAACCCGGACAGGTCGATGCGATGGCCGCCGAGCAGCGCCCAACCGCCGCCCCGGCCTCGCTGGGCGTAGACCGGTACCCCGGCGCCGCTCAAACCCTCGAGGTCCCGCCGGATAGTGCGCTCCGACACCTCCAACCGCTCGGCCAGGTCGTCGACGGTCATCTGCCCGTGGGTCTGGAGCAGCAGCACGATGGCGACCAGCCGATCCGCTCGCATGCTCTACCGTAACCAGTCAAATAGGTCACGACCTGTCCTGTTCAGATCCGTACCGTGACCACATCTCAACGAACGCCGGAGGCGCCCATGCCCGAAATGGGTCCCAACCCGCCCTGAGGCCCCGAAATTCACCACCTTCGGACCCCTTCCTGTCGAGAACGGGGCAAACCCGGCTCCTAAGCTGGCCACGATGGCCTCGTGGGACGACACCATGGTCGAGAACGACGGTGACGAGCTGGTCGACTGGTTGTGGGATCTTCCCGACAGCTACGACGTCGGGTACGACGACGCGCCGCCAACCGTTGCCGCCGGCGTCACGACCGTCGGGGGGGCGACTGTCCGCAAGCGCCTGCGCCGCCAAGGCGAGCCGGCGGAAGGGGGATCGTCGGTCGACTGGCCCACCCAAGGGATGGACGCGGTGGCCTTCGACGCGGGCGATAGGTCGACCGAGTTCCTGTCCGCCCACCAGCCCCGCCGGAAGCGCCGGTTTACCGTCAACTCGTTGGGGGCGGTAGCGGCGATCGTGTTCGTTCTGTTAGGGATCGTCGGATTGGCCTACGCCCTCCTGCATAACGGCTCCTCCAACAAAATCGACATCAACGCCTCGGCGACGACGACCAGCGTGGTGCAGCAACAGGTGGTGGTCCCGACAGTCCCCGTCACCAGCCCAACCGATACGACGCCCAGCACGACACCCACCACGACGGCAGACACGACGCCCGACACGACGCCGACCGATTCCGCTTTGCCCGCGGTCACCCCGACGGCTACCACCAATCCGCCCCGCACCGTGACCACCCGGTCCCCGGTCGGAACGCCGCATCAGGGCAACACGACCTCGCCACCACCGGCAACGGCACCTCCTGCCACGCCGCCCCCGACGCCACCTCCGACCTCGCCGCCGCCGCCCCCCGCTACCACCGCGCCGCCGACTACTCCGACCACCGCCCATGGAACGCCGCCTACGTCGGCCATTCCCCCGCCACCCCCCACCACCCCGCCGCCAACGGTCGCGACGACCACCGTCCCGCCGACTTCCCCCACGTAGCCGCCGGGCACCTAGCCCGGCGCACCGACGTAACACGACGGCGCCACCAGACACTTAGCCCGGCGCAAAGACGAAAGCCACGGCGCCACCGGGCACCTAACCAGGCGCGCAGACGTACAACGCGGCGCCCCAGAGCCGTTCGTAGGGCTCTTGCACCGATACCGGGAGCCGGTTTGTTGGAGAGGGCCAAATCTGGTGCTGTTAGCCGCTAAGCACCGCAAGGTGGCGCGCTGCCGGCCGACCTTGCCCACCGCCTGTCCCCGGAACTGCTCGAGCGCTACGACCTGATCGTCCGCGAGGACCTGCCATCACCAGCATGCTCTCCCGGGCCGCCGGCCGCCCCCACGGCCAAAGCGGCTCCGAGCCCAGCAGGCCATGACTTAACACCCCTAACACAAGTGCAGGGCG
>JBOGGN010000157.1:0-12058 GCA_050744165.1 Acidimicrobiales bacterium
CTTCGGGCATTCCTTCACATTAACACTAACCACGCTGCCCCCTCCACTCAGAAGCCGGCAGGGTAGCCGCGACGCTGCCAACTCGGGCGTTGATGTTGGCGGACGCCGCCCACGCCTGCCCAAGCACCTATCGTCGGTGTGATGCGGCTCAAGACAGGTGACAAGGCGCCCGACTTCGCCCTGCAAGACCAGTCGGGCGCCGAGGTGACGCTCCACGGCTTGGCTGGGCGGCGGACGCTGGTCTACTTCTATCCCAAGGCGGACACCCCCGGTTGCACCGCCCAGGCGTGCGGGCTGCGGGACATTCTCGGGCAGGTGGGCGACACCGCGGTGCTGGGGATCAGCCCCGACAACCCGAAGAAGCAGAGCCGGTTCGACCAGAAGTACGGGCTCGGCTTCCCGTTGCTAGCCGACGAGGACCACGCGGTGGCGGAGGCTTATGGGGTCTGGGTGCAGAAGTCCATGTACGGGCGCCAGTACCTGGGGATCGAACGCTCTGCGTTCCTGGTCGGCCCCACAGGTGACCTGGAGCAGGTCTGGTACAAGATCTCGCCCAAAGACACGCCCATCAAGCTGCTCGACGCGCTGTCGACAGCCGGTTCGTAGCGCCGTCAGGCGGCGGCGGGAGCGGCGGTAGGAGCGGCGGGGCTGACGGTCGGGGCAGTGGCAACGGCAACCTCGAGGTGGTCGTTGCCCACCAGTTCCCAGGCGGTGCGTACCATCGGGTTGAACCGTGGCGGAGCCATTGACGGCGCCGGGGCGAACGGGCCCTGCCAGGGCGCTGGCTGCTGGTTGTTGCGTCCATGACGGCGCGACAGAATCATCTCCGAAACCTCCGCTACTGCTCTGCGTCGTTGCCCTAAAGGAATCGGCACTTTGTTGCCGTTCCTAGATAACGCAACCCTCTCGTCCCGAAAATATTCCACTGCCGGCACGAGGAGATCCGAAGGAACATAAGGAGATTTTGGCCGGTTGGGAAGCCCGGCGCGTCTCGTCATATGGTCGGCGGCGGGGACGGGAGCCGGGAGGGCCCCGCACTTTTCCCGAAGGTTTTTCAGGTGCTGGGCGAGATCACCAGGCAGCCGTTGTGGCCGCCGAAGCCGAAGGAGTTCGACAGGATGGGCCCGGGCTGCCATGGCCGGGGCTCGCCCATCACCACGTCGAGGTGGATGTCGGGGTCGAGGTTGGTCAGGCCCGCCGTCGGGGGGATCAAGGCGTGGGTGATGGTGAGGATCGAGGCGACCGTCTCGATGGCGCCCGCGGCCCCGAGGGCATGGCCAATGACCCCCTTGGTCGAGGTGACCGGGGGGCCGGGCGTGCCGAAGACCTTGTTGATCGCCTCGGCCTCGGCGGCGTCATTGAGCGGCGTCGACGTGCCGTGGGCGTTGATGTGGGCGATGTCGCCGGGGGTGAGGCAGGAGTCGAACAGGGCCGCCTCGATGCATGCCGCGGCGCCACCGCCTCCCGGTGCCGGGGCGGTGATGTGGTAGGCGTCGGCGCTGGACGCGGCACCCACCAACTCGGCGTAGATGTTGGCCCCGCGGGCGATGGCGCGGTTCCACTCCTCGAGGATCAGCACTGCTGCTCCCTCGGCCATGACGAAGCCGTCACGGGTGGCGTCGAAGGGCTTCGAGCGGCCGTCACGGGCCAGCGCCGTCATGTTGCCGAAGGCAGCGGCTGCCACCCCGGTGCAACTGGCCTCGGCGCCGCCGGCCAGCATGACGTCGGCCCGGCCGGTGGCGATCGTCCGAGCCGCGTTGCCGAGGCTGTGGGTCCCGGTGGCGCACGCGGTGACGGTGGTCTCGCAGGGGCCCCGCAGGCCGTGGCGCATGGATACCGCGGCGCTGGCCGCGTTGGCCATGATCATCGGCACCATGAAGGGCGAGACCCGGCGGGGGCCTTTCTCCTTGTAGATCCAGATCTGCTCCTCGAGGGTGCCAAGGCCACCGACGCCGGTCCCGATGAACACCCCAACCCGGGCCGGGTCGGCGGCCAGGTTCTCGAGGCCGCCGCAGTCAGCCAGGGCCTGCTCGGCCGCGGCCACCGCGAACTGGGCGAAGCGGTCGACCCGGCGCACCTCTTTGGCGCCGAAGTACGGGGTGCCGTCGAAGTCCTTGACCTGGCGCGTCCCATCCTCGGGCACCGCCAGCAGGCCCTCCCAGAAGGCCTCCTTGCCACTGCCGCAGGACGCGATGACCCCGATGCCCGTGATGGCGACCCGTCGCCCGGGCACGTTGCCGGTGCCGTCGGCACCGCCTACCAAAGCCAACATCAGTCGAGCTTCGACGTGACCAGCTGAAAGGCTTGTTGGACGGTTTCGATGCCCTCCAGCTCGGACTCATCGACGTTGATGTCGAAGGTCTCCTCAAGTGCCATGACCAGTTCGACCAAGTCGAGGCTGTCGGCGTCGAGGTCGTCACCGAAGCGCGCCGACGGGGTGACCTGGTCTTCCTTGACCTGCAGCACCTCTACGGCACACTGCTTGAACTTCTTGAAATTGTCGGTGTCCTCAAGGACGGTCTCGTCCACAGCAGGCTTGTCCATTGGTCCTCCGTATGCGATCAGGGCGAATTTACAACGTCGGGGCCGCGGCCAATGCAACCGCGGGCGTAGGGGCGGTGGCCCGCCGCACAGGCCCGCCAGGGCGTGCCCGTGGCGGCTCTCGGGATGCTCAGGCTTCGATCGGTTGGTCGCCTTCCAGCCGGAACGGGTCGCTGGACCACCGCCAGACGGCCGAGGCCCACGTCATGCCGGCGCCGAACCCGGACATCAAGATGATGTCGCCGTCGTTCACCCGGCCCTGGTCGAGGGCCTCCGACAGGGCCAGCAGGATCGACGCGGAACTGGTGTTGCCAGTGCGGTCCAAAACGATGGCGGCCCGCTCCATCGGGATCTCCAAGCGGTGGCAGGCCGCTTCGATGATGCGCGAGTTGGCCTGGTGGGGCACGAACAGGGCGATGTCCTCGGGGGTCACCTTGGCCCGCTCCATGGCGGCCTGGGACGACTCGACGGTGGCGCGCACGGCCCGGCGGAACACCTCTTTGCCGACCATGCGCAGGTACCCGCCGAGGTCGCAGTACAGGATGGTTTGCAGCGTGCCGTCCACGCCAACGTCCCACCCGAGCAGCGAGCTCTCGCCCGGGACCTCCTCGACGACGACCGCCCCGGCGCCGTCGCCGAAGAGAACCGCTGTCTCGCGGTCGGTCCAGTCGACGATCCGGGTCAGCGTTTCCGAGCCGACCAAGAGGACCCGGTGGGCCCCACCGAGGATGAAGTTGGCTGCGGTGACCAGGCCGTAGACAACGCCGGCGCAGGCCGCGTTGAGGTCGAAGGCGGCGCAGTGCAGCCCGAGGGCACCCTGGACCACCGAGGAGGTGGCGGGCACCGTCTGGTCGGGAGTGGTGGTGCACAGGATCAACAGGTCGATGTCCTCCGGCCCGAGGTGGGCCATGGCCAGCGCCTTACGGGCAGCCTCGATGGCCATCGACGCCGTCGTGCCGATCCCGCCGGGCGGCGAGGTCCATACTGACGGGTCGGCCGGCCGGGGCGCGAAGGGGCCGTAGGCCACCCGCCGCTCCCGTATCCCGGTGCGGTCCTGGATCCAGCTGTCGCTGGTGTCGAGATAGCGCGACAAGTCGTTGTTGGTGACGACCGTCGGCGGCAAACAGGTGGCCCAGCCGGTGATGGCGCTGCCCCGGTTGGGTGGGATCCGCTTGGTGTCCGCCTTGGTCTTTGGCTTCTGCCGTGCCGAGCCGCCGGTCCGTCGGGCTTGGGCCAGGGCAGGGTTCTTCGACGAGGGGGTCATAGCGATCTCCTTGGGGGGCATGGAGGTAGGGCGGGGGAGGGCATCAGCCGGCCCGCAACCAGGCGACAGGCTGGCCGGTCTTGACTCGCTCGCCCGGCAGGGCCAGCATTCCCATGAGCCAGCCGGCGAAGGGTGAGAGGACGTCGTTGCCGTTGACCCGGCCGAGCACGGTGCCCACTTCGATCGGCTCGCCCTCGGCGGCGGCGGCGCCAGCGGCGCCGGTGGGCTGGAAGACTCCGGCGCACGGGCTGATCACCATCCGCTCGGACACGTACAGGTGCTCGCCGTGGTGGCTGGCGGCGTAAGCGTGCAGCGGGCTGTTTCCGGAAATGGCCTCCACCAGCGTATCGAGATCCTCTGGGCGAGCAACCGAGACGGCGGTGGCGCCGGGGACGATCCGCCGGGTCAGCGCCGTGAGCACGCCGCCCGAACCCAGCTCGACGAAGAAGTGCTCACCCGAATCCTGCGGTACCGGGTGGAGGCCGCCGGGCCGGGCCAGCGCGTGCAACGACCCGCCCGCCTTGGCGCCTGACACGCCCGCCAGGCGCAGCACGCTCTGGCGCCACCGGACGGGGCTGCACAGCTGGGCCGAGGACAGCGCCACCCAGTCGTCTGCGGTGCGGTGGGGCTGGGCGTCGACGTTGGCGACCACCATGACGTCGGGCTCGTGGAAGGTGGCGGCCCGCAACGCCTTGCGCAGGCGGGGCCGGGCCGATGCCATGAAGGGCGTGTGAAAAGCCCCGCCCACCGAGACCGACGCCACGCGCCGGGCACCGAGGGTGAATGCTTCGTCTAGGGCGGCCTCGACGGACTCGCGATCCCCGGCGATCACGACGTCGTCGGGTCCGTTGTAGTTGGCGGGCCATACTTCGGCGTCGGCCCGGTAGCAGGACATGTCGACCGAGTCGTCGTCGAGGCCGAGGATGGCCTTCATGATCCCCGGCTGGTCGTCGGCCGCCGCTTGCATGGCTTCGCCCCGCTCGGTGACGATGGCCACCCCGTCGTCGAACGACAAGGCCCCAGCGGCGACGAGGGCGGTGTACTCGCCGACGCTGTGCCCGGCGCAGGCCGTGGGCTCGATGCCGAGGCGTTCGACTGCGTCGAGGACCACGAGGCTGAAGGTCAAGGTGGCCAGCTGGGCGTTGCGGGTCTCGGTCAGCTCCTCTGGACCGGCGTCCAAGAGGAGGTGCGCCAGGTCACGGCCGGCGACGACGGAAGCATCGGAAACCAGAGCCCAGGAGGGGTGGTCCCTCCACGGCGCGCCCATGCCGGGGTGCTGTGAACCTTGCCCCGGAAATACAAAAGCTGGCACGCCTGGGTCTCCTCCTCGCCTGTTTCGTTGTCTGACCCCCAGACCGTGCCGGAGGTAACACTCCGATCCGTTGCCGGAGGTTTGCCGTCTCGTTGCCTGCGGACTACCTGCTCGTTACTTATCGGCGCTCGTCAGGAGGCTGGCCCCGTCGGCGCTCGTTGGCCGAGATCATCCGGTCCCGCCACCATGCTAGGGCGACCACCAGGACCGCCAGCATCGCCAGCCTCCGTCCCCACGAAACCACCGTTGCGCACTCTATTTCACGCTGGGGCGGCGGTTTTCGAGTGGTGGCCTACGTGGACCCGTAGGTGCCAGGTCCGCCGGCGGGCCCTACGACCAGCCTGTGGGCCCTACGACCAGCCGGCGGGCCCTACGACCAGGCGGCGGGCCCTACGACCAGGCGGCGATGGCCTGGTTGGCCATGTCGAGTTCGGTCCGAGAGGTGGTCAGTTCCCGCATGGCCGCTTCGTTGATGCTGGCCTGGGATGCCACCTGTGCCCCATGGATGCAGTCGGCGGCTCCCTGGGTCAGCTCCGTGAGTGCCTTGCTCAGTGCCGCGTTGGCTCCCGCGTTGGGCACCGGAAGAGCGCCTTTGGCGGTGGTCACGTCGTCGCGCAGCAGGCTGCAGCCGTCAAGGATGTCCTGCTGGACCCCTTTGTCGAGGTCCGTCCGGGCGAAGTCCAGTTGCGTGCTGACGGCTCTCACCGCAGCCCCGTAGCGGCTCTCCCATTGGGCCTTGGTCAAGGTCGTGGGATTGCTCGATCCGCCGCCACACGCGCTAACGAGCAGCACCGCGGCCAGGACACCCGTTGCCTTCCCCAGTAGACGCATCGACCCCTAAGCGAAGCACAATTCGGCTACCGACTGCAGCGGAGGTGGGAGAGCGGGTGTGCCCGAGGTTGGGATCGCCCGTGGGATGCCCTTCGATGGGTTAGCCGGGAGGGGAGGGAAGAGAGTGCCCGAGGTGGGATTCGAACCCACACGCCCTTTCAAGCAATGGATTTTGAGTCCACCGTGTCTGCCATTTCACCACTCGGGCACAGGAGGCGAAATGGTACCGCTCACCGTCGCGGCAGCCGTGCCAAGTTGGGGTGGGGTACCGGGCCGACTGCCGCGACGGATGGTTGCCAGCGGTTCAGCCTGAGCCGCTCGACGCTGGCAGATAGGTGGTCGGGGGTGCGGGCGCGTCCACGCTCACCGGTTGGTATGGCCCGTCAAATCCACCGCTCACGGCGATTAGCACACCGCGCCGAGATGAGAGATCTCTGAACTGTCGCTGAGAGCACGATCAGAGCTCCATCAATATCGGGTCGTCGCGGCTGTTCTTCCCGTCCGTTTTGGCGAGGCCGTCCGAAATGCGCTTCGCACCATCTGGAGTCGGGCCCAGCGCAACGGCCTCCAACTCGATCCGTACCATCGCCCCGCCGCCGGCGGCAGTGGCCGCCGACACGGCGCCGCCGGTCGACTCCACCACCTGGCGCACGATGGCCAGGCCGAGGCCGGAGCCGGGCAGCGGGCGGGCCGACGAGGACCGGTAGAAACGGTCGAAGACGTGCGGCAGATCCTCGTCCGCGATGCCCGGGCCGTGGTCGCGCACCTGCAGCTGCCAGCGGGGTCCCACCCGGTGCAGCGACACCTCGATCGCGGAGCCGGCCGGGCTCCACTTGGCGGCGTTGTCCAAGACGTTGAGCACCGCCCGCTCGAGCAGGCTGGGTTGGGCCCGGACAAGGGCAGGGCGCAGGTCAAGCTCGAAGTCCAGCGACGGCGCCCGCCGGCGGGCCCGGTCAACGGAATCCTCGACCACCAGGTCGAAACGCACGTCTTCGGGTTCGGTGGGCTGCTCATCGTCGCGGGCCAGCTCGACAAGGTCGCCGACAAGGGTGGTCAGCTCGCTGAGCTGGGCCGTGATATCTGCCAGCAACGCCGCCCGGTCGGCTTCGGGCAGGCGGTGGACCCGCATCAGGACCTCGATGTTGGTCCGCAAGCTGGTGAGTGGGGTGCGCAACTCGTGGCCGGCGTCGACCACCAGCTGGGCCTGCTGGCGGCGCGAGTCGTCGAGGGCGGCCAGCATCTGGTTGAAGCTGGTGGCCAGCCGGGAGAGCTCGTCGTGGCCATTGACCTCGATGCGTTGGTCGAGCTGGCCGGTGGCGCCGACCCGTTCGACGGCTTCGGTCAAGTCCTCGACGGGTGTCAGGCCGGCCCTTCCCACCAGGTACCCGAGCAAGAGCGATGCCGCCACGCCGGCCGCCGCCACCAGGGCCAGCACCCACGTGAGGTGGCCGAGGGTCCGGTCGGTGTCGGTCAAGGGCCGGGCCAGCTGGACAGCCACCCCGCTGCCGACCGAGACCGTGAGCACCCGGTAGTGGTCGCTCGATCCGGTCCTGCCGATCGAGGAGAAGGCTTGGCGCTCGCCGCCGGCGGCCACCGCCTTGTCCGTGGCGGTCACGGGGAGGTGCGGTCCCGTGCTGGCGATCAGGATCTTCCCGTTTGAGTTGATGACCTGAAACGCCTCGGGGGTATTCAACCCGCTGCGTTGCAGGGGGCCAGTTGCGCCCTGCAACCCCGGGATCTGGTTGCGGAAGCGCCCGGCCTCGACCGAAATGGCCTGGCGGCTCAGCTGGTTGTCGAGGTCGTGAAACAGGATCCCCCGAACGCTCAGATAGCAGGCGGCAGAGGCCAGCGCCACCGAGACGCCAACGGCCGCCGCGGCCACACCGACCAAGCGGGTCCGGAGGCTGACGTGGCGGCTGACGGGCACCTCACGCGAGGCTACCGACCGCGGCGCCGGCCATGCAGGAGGCGCCGGCCGTGAGGGGGAAAGGCCGTCGGGTGGCTCAGCCACCGTCGTATGGTTCGCGCAGGACATAGCCCACGCCACGAACGGTATGCACCAAGCGGGCCTCACCCTCGGCCTCGGTCTTGCGCCGGAGGTAGCCGATGTAGACCTCCAGCGAGTTGGAGTTGGCGCCGAAGTCGTAGCCCCACACCCGGTCGAAGATGACCTCCCGCGGCAGCACCTGGCGGGCGTTGCGAAGGAGGAGCTCCAGCAGCAGGAACTCGGTCCTCGTCAGCTCGATCCGTCGGTCCCCCCTGCGAACCTCCCGGGTTGCGGGATCCAGGGACAGGTCCGAAAAGCGCAGCACCTCGTCATCGGGCACCGCCGAGCGGCGCAGCAAGGCTCGCAGCCGGGCCAGCAACTCCTCGAGAGCGAAGGGCTTCACCAGGTAGTCGTCGGCCCCGGCGTCAAGGCCCGCGACCCGCTCGGAGACGGCCACCCGGGCGGTTAGCAAGAGGATCGGCGTGGAGTCACCGTTGGCCCGCAGCCGCCGGCACACTTCGAGGCCGTCGACCCGGGGCATGGCGACGTCGAGCACCACGGCGTCGGCCGGACGCTCGGCGATCACAGACAGCGCCCCCAACCCGTCGACGGCGGTCTCGGTCTCGTAACCCTCGAAGCGCAGGGCGCGGTCCAGGGCCTGGCGGACCGCCGGTTCGTCGTCGACGACCAGAACTCGCATCGCCTCTGAGTGTCGCCAACGAAACTGAACGCAGCCTGAGACTTTGGCGTGCCCGGGCTGGCGTGGGGCCCCGCTTGGCGTTCGGGCATGACGACCCGGCGGCGCCGGGCGCCGGCTCGGGTGGGGGGCGCCGCCCGCCCAAGGCACCGGTAAACTTGGCCCCACCATGTCGAGGTCCCTGATCGAGCGCCGGCTCACCGATGTATCGCAACGGTTGAAGCGCGCCCGGCAGGACCTGGCGGTGCTTGACGAGCAACTGGCGGTCATGACCGAGGCTGCCGAGGACGCCCGGCTGCGGGCCCTGGTGTCGGAGACGCCTCTCGCCACCAAGGAGTATCAGCAGGCGCAGCGCCACGCCGACACCATGGCCCGGAGCCGCCAGAGCCTGGTGGCTACCATCGCCGAGTTGCGCCAAAGCCAAGACGAGTTGCTCGACCGCCTTGTGATCGAATCCCACTGACCCTCTTCCCGCCCACCCCCAACCACCAGGAGTCAGCCCACCGTGCCGGTGCGCGTCGTAGTCGCTGATGACGAAGCCATCATCCGCCTGGACCTGAAGGAGATCCTTCAGGAGGAGGGCTACGAAGTGGTGGGCGAGACCGGGCGCGGTGACGAGGCCATCGCCTTGGTTCGGTCATTGTCGCCGGATCTGGTGGTGCTCGACATCAAGATGCCGGGCACCGACGGACTCACCGCGGCTCGGGAGATCACCTCGGAACGCTTGGCCGCGGTCGTGATCCTCACCGCCTTCAGCCAGCGGGACCTGGTCGACCAGGCCCGCGAGGCCGGCGTGCTGGCCTACGTCGTCAAACCCTTTCAGAAGAGTGATCTGCTTCCCCAGATCGAGATGGCGCTCGGCCGCTTCCGCGACATCCAGAACCTCGAACACGACGTCCGGAGCCTCGAGGAGCAACTGGAGACCCGCCGGCTCGTGGAGCGGGCCAAGGGCATCTTGATGGACGGGCTGGGGATGCGAGAGCGCGAGGCGTTCAGCTGGATCCAGCGCACTGCGATGCGGGAGCGGGTGACCATGAAGGAGATCGCCCGCCGCATCATCGACGATGGGCTGCGCCCCCCGGCGCCTGAAGACGGGCCCGCTACGAGCGAGCGGTGACGAAGAGCTGATCAGTCAGCGAGGGCCCGAGGGCGAAGCTGGTGTCACCGCGCACCAGGGTCAGCGTGCCATCGGGCGCCCGGGCGGCGACGATGGCGTCAGAGCCGGGAATGAATCCCGAATGCGACAGGTAGGTGAGGGCATCGAGGTCGATCTCGACGCGCTCGGTCACCCGCTGCAGCCGCACCGTCTCGCCGCCCTGCACCGATGACAAGGCGACCAAGTCCTGCACCGGCGCGGCCCCGCTGCCGGGAATGGGATTGCCGTGCGGGCAGGCGGTGGGGTGGCCGAGCAGCTCCACCAGCCGCTCCTCGACCTCGTCGGAGATGACGTGCTCCCAGCGGCAGGCCTCGTTGTGGGCCTTGTGCCAGGGGAGGCCGATGATCTCGGTCAGCAGCAATTCGGCCAGGCGGTGCTTGCGAACCACGCTCTCGGCCCGGGTGCGTCCCTTGCCCGTCAGGTGGACCTCCCGGTCCTCGACGGTCACGTAGCCGTCAGCTTTGAGCCGCCGGATCGTCTCCGACACCGCCGGCGCCGAGTGCCCGACGCGCTCCGCGACCCGGGCCTGGATGACCGGGGTGCCCTCTTCCTCCAGCTCGTGGATGGCCTCCAGGTACTCTTCGAGCGGCGGGTGGTAGCCGGCAGGCACACCGATATCGTAACGGGGGATGTCGTTGTTCCTTCTGCTGGACGGCAACTCAGTCGCCTACCGGGCGTTCTTCGCCCTGCCCACCGACATGGCGACGGCCTCCGGGCAGGTGACCAACGCCGTTTACGGCTTCACCTCGATGCTCATCAACCTGCTGAAAGACCACCGGCCCGACCACATTGCGGTCGCCTTCGACCGCCCCGAGCCGACCTTCCGCCACGAGATGATCGCCGATTACAAGGCGGGCCGGGCCGAGGCCCCCGACATCCTGCGCCAGCAGATGGGCTTGGTCCGCCAGGTCGTCACCACCCTCCATATCCCGATCCTGGAGGTGGCCGGCTTCGAGGCCGACGACGTCATCGCCACCTTGGCCACGCGCTCGCGTGACGAGGGGCTCGACGTGATCGTGGTGACCGGCGACCGGGACACCTACCAGCTGGTCGAGGACCCCCACGTGAAGGTGCTCTACAACCGGCGGGGGGTGAGCGACTACATCCTCTACGACGAGGCCGGCATCCACGACCGCACCGGCGTCACCCCCGCGCAGTACCCCCAGTACGCGGCGCTGCGGGGCGACCCGTCGGACAACCTGGCCGGGGTTCCCGGAGTGGGCGAGAAGACGGCGGCCAAGCTGATCAACACATATGGCGATCTCGACGGCATCTTCGCCCACCTCGACGCCCTGACCCCCAAGTTGCGTCAGAGCATGGCCGATGCCGAGCCCATGGTGCGCCGCAACGCCCAGGCCACCCCGCTCGTCCGCGACGTCCCGCTGGATGTCGAGCTCGACGACTTGGTGATTGGCTCGTGGGACTTCGAGGAGGTCCGCCAGCTGTTCAACTTCCTCGAGTTCCGGACGCTCTGGGACCGGCTTCTCGAGGTGTCGGAAGGGGCGGGAAAAGGCGCCGCCCCACCCGCCTCCGCCCCCACCAGCGAATTCGCCGTCGACGTGGTGGCGCTCCCCGGAGCTTCTGAGGTGGTGGAGCTGGCGGGTGCCTGGCGGGCCGCCGGGACCCGCCTCGTCGTCGACGCTGCCTGGCGAGGCCGCCCCGGCGCCTCCCCCCTGGAGGGTCTGGCGGTGGTGGAGGCGGGCCCGGAGGAGGCGGGCCCGGAGGAGGCGGGCCCAGAGGAGGCGGGCCCAGGGGTGGCGGGCCCGGAGGAGGCGAGCCCGATCCCGGTGCAGTGGATCGGCGCCGGCCTCTTGCAGGACGCCGCGGTGCGCGCCGCCCTCTCGGAGTTGCTCGGCGGGGATGGCGTGGCCGTGAGCGCGCACGACGCCAAGGCCCTCATGAGGGGCCTGTCGGTGATGGGCGTGGATTTTTTCCACCTGGAGCTGGACACCGCGATCGGTGCCTACCTCGTCGATCCCGCGGGCGACCAATATCTGCTGGAGGATCTGGCGGCGCGCTACGCGGGCGTCAGGCTGGCCGGCCCCGGCGGACCGCCCGAGGGCCAGCTGGACCTGGCCGGCGGCGGCGTCGAGCCGTCGGAGGAGGCGGGGCGCCGGGCGGCAGCGGTGGCCAAGGTGGTGGGCCCCCTGAGCGGGGCCTTGGAGGCGCGCGGCCTGTCCTCTCTCTACGACGACATCGAGCGGCCGCTGGTGCGGGTGCTGGCTCGCATGGAGGAGGTCGGCGTCGCCGTCGACGAGGACTACCTGCGG
>JBOGGN010000158.1:0-3378 GCA_050744165.1 Acidimicrobiales bacterium
GGAGGCGGGCGGCCAGCTCGCCTCGGTCGGCTCACCCGACGGCGGTGGGTCGAGCGGTCAAGGGCCCAGCGGTGGGGGGCCGAGCGGTGCGGGTTCGACAGCACCGCCGCCACCGACCGCACCGCCAAGCCTTCCCGGTCCCGCCAGCTCACCCCCACCGGGCACCGCCGGACCCCCAACCGGCACCCCTGGCTCCCCACCCGGCACCGCGGGCCCCGCCGATGCCGAGACCGATCCCGCGTCGGAGGTCGTCGGTGCCGGCTGAGGGTGGCCGGTACCGTTTCCCGCCCTTGGAGCGGCGCGGCGTGATCGCCGGAATCGGCGCCAACCAGCTGGCGGTGGCGGCGGGTGGCTGCCTCGTGGCCTTCTTTGTGTTGCAGCTCGTCTCGGGGGTCGCCGGTGTCGGCCTGGCGGTGGCACTCGTCGCCGCCACCGCGGCCGGAGCCTGCTGGCACGTCCGGGGGCTAACACCTGGCGGCTGGGCGCCGATCGCGGCCGCCTGGCTCCGGCGCCGGGCCGCGGGCCAGCCCCAGCTCAGCGATATTCCCGGGGTGGGAACGACCCTCGCCGGTCCGCCTCGGGCGGCGCCGCCCCGGGCCCTGGTGGGGGTGAGCATCGCCAGCGCCCCCGAGGTTCCGGGTTCGCCGCCAATGGGCGTCGTCCGCGACGTCAAGGCGGGCACCTTGGCGGCGATGCTGGCGGTTCACGGGAGGTCATTTTCCCTGCTGGACCCGACCGAGAAGCAACGTCGGCTGGACGCCTGGGGCACGGTGCTGGCCGGTCTGTGCCGTGAGGGCAGCCCCGTCCACCGCTTGCAGTGGTTGGAACGAGCGATGCCGGGCGAGCGCGACGGGCTGCGTCGGTACCTGGAGGACTGCGGCCGTCGCAGCGGGCCCGACACCGCCGACCGCCCCGATGCCGCCCACGACAGCTATCGCGAGTTGATCACCACGGCGGGTCCGGTGGGTCAGGCCCATGCATCCTTGGTGATACTCGCCATCCACATCCGGAAGGCCAATCGGTCGTCCCGAGCCTTCGGCCGCGGACCCGGGGCTGCCTGCGGGGTGCTGCGACGGGAGCTGCGGCTGCTCCAGGGGCAGCTGCGCCAAGCCGAACTCACCGTGGACCGGGTGCTTGCGGCCCCTGAAGTAGCGGCTGCGGTCAGGGCAGGTTTCGATCCCGCCACCACCTCCGGCGAGGCGGGTGGAGCGATGGCCTCCGGCGCCCGGCATCCCGCTTCGGAGCGGGCGCTGGTGTGGCCCACCGCCACAGACGAGGAGTGGGGGGCGCTGCGGGCCGACGGTTCCTGGCACGTCACCTACTGGGTTGCCGAATGGCCCCGCATCGATGTCGGTTCCGACTTCCTGAGCCCCTTGCTGCTCACCGTCGCGGGGTGCCGGGCGGCTTCGGTCGTGATGGCGCCGGTCCCGCCGGGGCGCGCCGCTCGGGAGGCTGAGGCGGCTCGCACCGCCGACATGGCTGACGAGAAGCTGCGCCAGAAGGCCGGGTTTTTGACAACGGCCCGCCGCCAGCGCCAGGCGGAGGGGGTCCTTCGACGGGAGTCGGAGCTGGCCGACGGCCACGCCGAGTACCGCTATTCGGGCTACGTCACGGTCTCCGCGGCCAGCCTGGCCGACCTCGAGGTGTCCTGCGCCGAGATCGAGCAGGCAGCGCACCAGTCGAACCTGGAACTGCGCCGCCTCTACGGCCAGCAGGCCGAGGCGTTCACGTGGACGCTCCCATTGGCCAGGGGGCTCAAGTCATGACCGGGCCCGCCGCCCGTCCGGTCAGTCCCGGTCGGCACTCGTGAGCCCGCCGCCTGCCCACCGGGCGACCACCGCGCACCTTCAGGCTCTATACCCCTTCGTGGCCGAAGGCGGCCTCGGCGATCGTGGCGTGTACATCGGTCGGGACCTCTTCGGCGGGGCGTTCGTGTACGACGCGTGGGAGCTTTACGCCCAAGGTGTGCTCACCAACCCCAACATGGTGGTGCTCGGCCAGATCGGCCGGGGCAAGTCGAGCTTTGTGAAGTCTCTGGTGTGGCGCCAGCAGGTGTTCGGCCGCCAAGCGTGGGTGGTCGACCCGAAAGGGGAGTACGGTCCGCTGGCCGAGGCGACCGGGGGGACCTCCCTCCGTGTCGTGCCCGGCGGCTCCGTTCGCCTCAACCCACTGCAAGCGCCCGGCTCCAGCAGCGTCGATGCCCGTGAGGCGCTGCGCCGCCAAGGCGAGTTGCTGTGCTCCCTGGCCGCGGGATCGCTCGGTCGGTCGTTGCTGCCCCAGGAGCGAACCGCGGCCGACCTCGCCATGGCGAGCGTTGCCGCCCGTGGACGGGAGGCGACCCTCCCCGACGTGGTCGACGCCCTGTTGCAGCCCGAGGCCGACGCCGCGTCGTCGGTCCACACCGACGTGGCGACCTTGGCCGCCGACGGCCGCGAGATCGCCCTGGAGTTGCGCCGGTTGGTCCGGGGCGACCTGGCCGGCATGTTCGACGGCCCTACCAACGCCGGCATCGACTTGTCCGGCCACCTGGTTGTCATCGACCTGTCGGCGCTGTACAGCTCGCCCGCTCTCGGTCTGCTCATGACCTGCGCCACCGCCTGGCTCCAAGCCAGTCTGCAGCGCGACGACGCGGTCCGCCGCCTCGTCGTCATCGACGAAGCCTGGGCTGTCCTGTCGAACCTGGCCATCGCCAGGTGGCTCCAGGCCGGCTTCAAGCTGGCTCGGGCCTTCGGGGCGGCCAACGTGGCGGTGGTCCACCGGCTGTCCGACCTGCGCTCGGCAGGGGCAGAGGGCTCCGAGCAGCAACGCCTGGCCGAGGGGCTGCTGGCGGACTCCGAGACCCGGGTCATCTTCGGCCAGCCGCCGTCGGAGGTGGCTTCGGCCACCGACCTGATCGGCCTGACCACGACCGAAGCCGAGCTGCTGCCACGTCTCCCGAGAGGGGTGGCCCTGTGGAAGGTCGGGCAGCGGGCCTTCCTGGTCGAGCACCGGCTCAGCCAGGCCGAGTCGCGCCTGACAGATACCGACCGGCGCATGACGGTTTCGGGGTGAACCCGTCCTCCCGGGCCGCCGCTCTGCTCGCCCTCGTCGGTCTGAGCGTCGGCGCCTTCGTCTGGCTCGTTGGGGAAATGGCGGCGTTTCTCGCCCATCGCCGGTGGGCCGCCATTTCACCCGCCGCCCTGCCCTCGATCCTCGCCCGGCTGCCGTCACGGTTGGCCAATCCGGCAACGGCCTGGCCGCCGTCCGTCAGGGGCCAGTTGCCCCGCGACCCCTGGTGGTTCGCCGGGCCCGCGGTCGTGGTGCTGGCGCTGTTCGCGGTCGCCGCCGTCGTCGGCCGGGTCATCGTCGGCCGGGTCATTGTCGGCCGGGTGGCGGTGC
>JBOGGN010000159.1:0-2930 GCA_050744165.1 Acidimicrobiales bacterium
AAGGTGACCAGCGCGTCGAAGCGCTCGGCGTGCATCATCGTTTCCACCGAGTCGGCGATGACCTCGCGACTGACGAGCGACGCCCGCATGCCCTCGTGGCCCATGGAGATGCCATCGGACACGGCGATGGTCACAAACTCGAAGGGAAATCCGCCCGCCGCCCGAACGCCTTCCTTGGCCCGCTTTGCCAGACGGTCGAGGGGCATGTTGCAGGGGGTGACCTCATTCCATGACGACGCCACGCCGACCTGGGGCTTGTCCCAGTCCGCGTCGGTCATGCCGACCGCCCGCAACATGGCCCGGGCGGGGGCCCGTTCGTAGCCTTGGGTGACCTCGTAGCTGCGGGGTTTCATGGGGCTCGCCATGGGAGTCGATGCTAGGTGGGCACGGGTGGCGTCTCCGACGGTTTCGACGAAGGGGCGATCGCCGCCCGCCGCTGGCGCAACAGCTCCGACACCACCTTGAGATCGGCCTTGCCCGCGGTGGCCGCCTTCACCTTGCCCACGAAAAAGCCCTGGAGCTTGTCCTCACCGCGGGTGAAGCGGGCCCACTCGCCTGGGTTGGCCGCGATCACCCCGTCGACGGCTCGTCCCAAGTCGTCCGCGGACATCGCCTCGAAGCCGAGCCTGTGGGCGATGGCCACGGGGTCGCCGCCGTGCTCCAGGAGGTCGGCCAGCACCTGGCGGGCCTGGGCGGTGGTCAACTCGCCCTGTGACTCCATGAGCAGCAGCCGGGAGAAGGCGTCGGCCGTGAGCAGCCGGCCGGCGTCGAGGTGGGCCGCGACCTCGTTGGCCAGGCGGCGTACCGCCAGGGCCGGGTCGGCGCCGGCCGAGGCGGCCGCCGCCACGTAGTGGTCGAGATCGAGGCGGACCACGGTGACCACGGCGTCGCTGTCCGCATCGAGCCCGGCGGCTTCGCCGACGCGACGGCGGCGGTCGGCCGGCAGCAGCGGCAAGCCAGCCGCTGTCGTCCGGATCCAGTCGCGGTGGGGATCCAGGGGAACCAGATCGGGTTCTGGGAAGTACCGGTAGTCGAAGGCCTCTTCCTTGGAGCGCATGGACCGGGTGGTGCCCTCGGCCTCGTTCCAGTGCCGGGTCTCCTGCACCACCTTGGCGCCGCCCTCGATCTGGGCGATCTGGCGGGACACCTCGTAGTCGATGGCCCGCCCGAGGCTGCGCAATGAGTTCATGTTCTTGATCTCGCAGCGGGTCCCCAGGGCCGTGGTGCCGGTTCGGCGGACCGAGACGTTGGCGTCGACGCGGAGCGACCCCTCCTCCATCTTCCCGTCCGAGGCGCCGGTAGCCACCAGAATGGCCCGCAGCTCGTCCACGTAGGCCCGAGCGTCGGCGGCGCTGCGCAGGTCGGGCCAGCTCACGATCTCCACCAGGGGCACCCCGGCCCGGTTGTAGTCGACCAGGGAGTAGCCGGCCTCGTGGATGCGGCCGCCGCCACCGACATGGGTCGTCTTGCCGGTGTCCTCCTCCATGTGGGCCCGCTCGATGCCGACCCGGCTGCCACCCGGCAACTCCAGCCAGCCGTCGACGTTGATGGGCTCGTCGTACTGGCTGACCTGGTAGTCCTTCGGCATGTCGGGATAGAAGTAGTTCTTCCGGTGGAAGATCGACGGCTCCACCCGGCAGTGAAGCGCCAGGCCGATACGCATGGCGTAATCGACCGCCGACTTGTTGATGACCGGCAGGGAACCGGGCAGGCCCAGGCACACGGGGCAGATGTGGGTGTTGGGCGGATCGCCGAAGGCGTTGAGGCACCCGCAGAACAGCTTGGTCCTGGTCCGCAGCTCGCAGTGCACCTCAAGGCCGATGACGGTCTCCCAGCCGGTGGTGGTCGTGGGCTCGGCGCTCATGGGGCGGCCGCCTCCACGACGGCCGCCACCTGGAACATGACCGTCTCGCCCAACGCCGGTGCCAGCACCTGCACCCCGATGGGCAACCCGTCGGCCCCAGTCCCGAAGGGAACCGCCATCGCCGGGTGCCCGGCCAGGTTGGACGGCACGGTGCAGAGGTCCGACAGATACATGGAGAGCGGGTCGGCGGTCTTGGACCCGAGGGGAAAGGCAGTGGTGGGAGTCGTTGCCGCCAGCAGCACGTCGAAAGACTCGTAGGCCGCCTCGAAGTCCCGCAGGATCAGCGTCCGTACCCTCTGCGACTGGCCGTAATAGGCGTCGTAGTACCCCGCGGACAGGGCGTAGGTGCCGAGCATGATGCGCCGCTTGACCTCGGCGCCGAAGCCGGCGGCACGGGTCCGGCCGTACATTTCGGTGATGTCGGCGCCGGGTACTCGCAGGCCATAGCGAACCCCGTCGTAGCGGGCCAGGTTGGACGACGCCTCGGCGGTGGCGATGAGGTAGTAGGCCGACATGGCGTATGCCGTGGCCGGCACCGACACCTCGTCCACCTTGGCGCCGCCCTCCGCCAAGGCGTCGGCCGCCTGGCGCACTCGAGCCATCACTTCGGGGGCAATGCCTTCCGACGCCGTCAGCTCGGTGATCACGCCGACCCGCAGGCCGTCGACCCCTTCCTTCAGCCGTGCGCCGGCCGAGACGGTGGCCCCGGGCAGCGAGGTCGAGTCGCACGGGTCGTGGCCCGAGATGGCATCAAGCAGGAGGGCGGCGTCGGCCACCGTCGTGGCAAACGGGCCGATCTGGTCCAGCGAGCTGGCGAAGGCCACCAGGCCGTAACGGGAGACCAAACCGTAGGTCGGCTTGACCCCGACCACGCCGCAGAGGGCCGACGGCTGGCGGATCGAGCCCCCGGTATCGGAGCCGAGGGCCAGCGGGGCGAAGCCGGCAGCCACGGCGGCGGCGCTGCCCCCTGAGGACCCGCCGGGCACCCGGTCCAGGCAGCGGGGGTTGCGGGTCGGGCCGAACGCCGAGTTCTCGGTCGAGGACCCCATGGCGAACTCGTCCATGT
>JBOGGN010000160.1:0-4190 GCA_050744165.1 Acidimicrobiales bacterium
CGCGGTGGGCGCCCCGAGCGGATTGGCGCCCGGCGAGGCGCTGGTGGCCTTGGGTCTCAAGACCGGCCAGTACCCGCCGGGGTTGCGTCAGGGCGACCATGTGATGATCGTGGGGACCGGTACCGGCTCGGGGATAGGCGACGGCGACACCGGCTCGGTAGACGACGCCGCGGGCACGGCGCTAGTGGCCGACAGCCGGGTCATGGCGGTGACCGCGGCCGCGCCGGGTTCGGGAAGCGACGAGGTCGTCGTCTCAGCCGCCGTCGACGTGCCGTCGGCGGCTCGGGTGGCGGGCGCGGCCAGTGTCGGCAAGGTCAGCGTGGTGTTGCTGGCGGCCGGCCAGTGAGCGTGCTCGCCGCCGTCAAGGTCAAAGGCGAGGGGTTGACCACCGCGCTCCAGGCCCTGTCACTGGTGTGGCCCCACCGCGACGTGCGGTGCGTTGTGGCCGAGTTGAACCCCGCCGGCGGCGACTTGGCGCTGCGCTACGGGCTGCTCGACCCGCCCAATCTGGCCACGGTCGCGGCGGCCGACACATCGCAGGTGGCGGCGGCAGGTCTGCCCCAGTTCTTCCAGAGCGTCGGCGAGGTCTCGTTGCTGCTGGCGCCTGCGTCGGCGGAGCAGACCCAGGCGTCGCTCGGTCGAGGGTGGGCGGCGCTCACCGCCGAGTTGGCGGCCATGGCCGGCGCCGATGTCCTGGTCGACGCCGGTACGCTCGGCATCCCGGCGTTGGGCAATGCCGATGTGCTGGCCGCCGCCGACTTGGGGGTCGTTGTGGTGCGCCCGACGCTGGACGCGGTGGTCCATCTCCTCGGGCGGGTGCCGGCCATCCCCGTCACTCGGGGCGGCCTGGTGGCGCTGGTGGTGGGGGAGGGGCCCGTCACCGGCCGCGAAATCGAACAGGAGAGCGGCTTGGCTGTCGTCGGCGAGCTGCCCTGGGACCCTGAGGGGGCGGGCATGTTGATGTCGGGATCGTGGACGGGGCGGGCGTTGCGGCACAGCCGGCTGCTGCGCTGGTCGCTGAACGTGGCCGAGGAGCTGTGCGCCCGCCTGGCGCATTTCCCGCCGTCGCCTGGCGGCCCTGACGTGGCCGTGGCCACGCCGGAGCCGGCATCTGGCGGTGTCGCCCCGGGGATGGCGGTGCGATGACCGCCCTCGATGACCGGGCCTTGGAGACGGTGTCGCCGCCGGTCGACCATCTGCTGGTCATGCGGTTGCGTATCGCGGTCGCCGAGGGGTTGGCGGCCGAGGGCGGCATGGCCCGCTTGGATCTCGACTCCCGGCGGGCGTTCGCGCAGAGCCTGGTGGCCGCGGAGCTGGGACCGCTGCGCCAGGAGTTCATCCGCGCCGGGCGGCCGCCGTTGCGCCCCGATCAGGAGGCGGCGCTGGCGGCGGCGGTCGACGCGGCCATGTTCGGGGCGTTGCGCTTCGGCTACGGCGCCGACGACCCGAGCATCGAGAACCTCATCTTCCGGGCCGCCAAGCATGTGGTGGTGTACCGCTGGCCGGGCACGATCAGCTACGAGCCGTCGCCGTTCACCTCCACCCAGGACTTCTTACGGGAGGCTGAGGAGTTGATGCTGCGCTGCGGGGCGGAGCGGGCCTGGAACGACAGCACCGCCCCGTTCGTGGATATCCGCTTGCCCGACAACTCCCGCTTCAGCGGCGTTCGCGGGTGCTGCGAGCCCACGGTGTTCATCCGCCGCCCCCGGGTGTTCGACATGGACCTGCCGGGCATGGTCGACAACGGCACTATCGACGAGACCTTGCACCAGTTTATCGGCGCCGCCGCCGGCGGCGGCCGGCAGTCGCTGCTGTTGGCGGGGGAAACGGACTGCGGAAAGACGACGATGGCCCGAGCGGCGGCCCACTGCTACGGAGCCGACGAGCACGTCGTGACGATCGAAAATGTCCGTGAACTTGGCCTCGAGTTCTTCCACGACCGCCATCGGAATGTGACCGAGATGGAGGTCGTGCCTCCCAATAGCGAAGGAAACGGCGGCATCACCATACGGCAGTGCGTCGAGCGGGCATTGCGCGAAATCCCGAGCCGGACCATAAACGGCGAGGTTCTGGGCGACGAGGTCGTGCCCATGCTGCAGAACGTTGCGAACGGCCATCCCGGCATGACCACGGTGCATGCCAAGTGGGGTTTTCCGGAGGCGGTGGTGCTCCGCCTGTGCTCCCTGGCCGCCTCCGCCCCCGAGCGCCTGGAGCCGGCGGCCACCGAGCAGCTCATCGCCACCGCGTTCGATTTCGTGATCATGTTGCGCAAGGTCGAGGATCTCCGCTCCGGGCGGTTCTACCGGACCGTGTCGACCATCTACGAGGTGATCCCGACCCGCGACGGCAGTCATATTCGGGCGTCGATGAGTGCCATTTTCGACGCCGGCGCCGACGGCCGGGCCCGGCCCACCGGCCAGCGCCCGGACCGCTTGGACCGCCTACAGGCGGCCGGTTTCGACCCGTCCTACCTGTTGCGCAGGGAGGGGGCGTGGCGGCGGTGACGGCGTTTGTGGTGGGCATGTGCGCTGCCGCCGCCCTGGTCGGCATGGTCGCCGCCGTGGCCGGGGTTCGCCTCCCCCGACGGTCACCAGGAACTTTCGCCAAGGTCCCTCCGGGCCGGGTGGTGGTCGCATTGTCGTGCGGCGCCGTTGCCCTGGCATCAACCGGCATCGCGGTGACCCTGCTGCTGGGGGTGGCGCTGGGTTGGTGGGTGCCGGGCCTGGTGGCCGATGTCCGCGCCCGCCATTTTCGCCTCTCCCGCAAGGACGCCATTACCGCATGGACCCGCCAGGTGGCCGACGTCATGATCGGCACCGAGCCCGTCACCGCGATTCGGGCGACCGTCGACACCGCCCCTCGGCTCATCGCCGGTGAGGTCCGCCAGTTCAACGACGACTTGGAGCGAATGGCCTTCGAGGACGCCGTGCAACTCTTCGCCGAGCGCCTCGGCGACACCGACGGCGAGATGGTGGCCGCCGCATTGAAGGTGGCCAAAGCGAGCGGGGCGGCGGCATCGGGTGTGCTCGTCGAGTTGGCTGCCATGGCCGCAGCCAACGCCGAAATGTGGCGGCGCGTCGACGCCGCCCGGGCCGGCCTGGATGTGCGGGCCCGGTTCATCACCGGTTTCTTCGTCGCGGGCTTCGTATTGGCCCGCATCGTGGCACCGGGGCTGCTGACGCCGTTCCGCTCCGCCCTCGGCCAACTGGTCCTGGCCGCCACCGCGGCGCTGTTCGCGGTGTCCTACCTGTGGTTGGGCCGGATGCGCCGCGCAGTGCTGCCCGACACCATCCTGGCCCGATCGGAGGTGCCGGCTTGAGCGCCGTGGCCGCGTTTGTCTTGGGCGCCACCGTCGGGCTGGCCGTCGTCGTGGCGATATTCGGTCTGCGCTCCGCCCGGCCCGACGTGGCGGCTGTCACCGCCCGCCTCGACGCCGCCTTGGCGCCTCCCTCTCCCGACATGCCGGCAGCCTTCGACCAGCGTGTCGGCCAACGGGTCGTGGCCATGACCGGCCTGGGCCGCAACTACCGCCGCCTCGAGGACGACCTGCCCCTGGCCGGTGTCACCCTGCCCGGTGTGATCGGCCGATGCGTGGTCTTCGCCGTCGTCGGCGCTGTGACGGGAGCGTTCCTGGCCCTCATGCTGGCCGCCGCCGGCGTCGGCCTACCCACCGCGGCGTCGGCCGCCCTGATCGTCGGGCTGGCTGTCACCTGCTCGAGGTTGCCGATCATGGCCACCCGCCAGCGCGCCGCCAATCGCCGCGCCAGCTTCATTCACGCCTTGGGTGCGCTGCTGGATTTCCTGGCCATCCAACTAGCAGCAGAATCCCACGGCAGCAGAGGCCGCTACCGCCGGATAGCGACGATCCGTTGGGCAGTCACACCCCGGTGCCAGACTAGTCTCCACCCCCAGCAGAGCTAGATGACGCCACGGTCTCGGGGGTCGGCCCCGGCCAGGGCTTCGTGTCCGTCGACGCCCTCAACGTGTTCGGGGTCGGCGGGGATTGCTGTACGCCATCAGCGATGTCAACGGTCGGGTGCTGTTGACCCACATGGGCAAGTACAGGGCCGGATCGCGGGCGCCATCATCGCGGCCCGGGCCGAGGGCGACCGTTTGAAGGGTCCCGCTACCGCAAGGTGGCCGAACACGACTAAGAGCCGGCGGTCGTTTTCACCGGTCCGCAGGTGGCG
>JBOGGN010000161.1:0-11036 GCA_050744165.1 Acidimicrobiales bacterium
GGTCCGGAGGCTTGCTCGCCCACCCCCGAGGCGTGCCCGCCCCCGAAGGGATCCCGAGACGTCGACAGCACCCGCTCGGCCGCGTCCCGGAAGCCGTCGGAAAACGACCCCGCATCCAGTTCACTCACGAAGTACTGCGGGATGTCGGCGGGGAGGTCGGCCTGGGCCCACGACCGTCCCGTCATGTGCAGCCGAGCCAAGTCGTAGGTCTGCCGGTGCTCGTAGCCCAGGGCAGACAACACCCGGGTCACGCTCTCCTGGCCTGGAGGAAGCGACCCGCACGAGACCCCGACCACGGTGCGCACCGCGCCGTGGTCGAGGAAGACTCGGCCACCACCGGCCACCTTTTCCCCAACGTAGGCCGCGCCCGACGGGACTCGGGCCAGCAGGTCGTCCAGCAGGAGGACCCCCAAAGCCTGGGCCAGCACCGCCCGGGGCACCCACGCGGGGTCGCCGTCGGCCATCAGGGAGGGGTGCACCACGAGCCCGTCGAGCAGCCAGGTGGCTCGCTCTGCCCCCATCCCGGCGGCCACCAGCTCCCAGAGGAGCGGCGTCATGCGGCCAGCGGGACGGCGTCGGCGAACAGCTTCCCCGTCGGCGTCGCCATCAGGGCGTCGAGGTCGACCTGCTCCTGGCGCACGAAGCCCTGCTGGGGCAGCTGGCGGCGGGCGACCAGCTCGACGGCGGCGGTGGCCGAGGCGGCGGTGGTCCAGGAGATGGCCCGCCACCGGCGGCCGTCGATCAACCGGGGCCAGTAGGTCCGAACCACCTGCTCCCGAGTCAAGAGCCCCTCGCGCCACCCCTCGACGGCGGCGTACAGGTAGACGACATCGTCGGCGACGGGCGGCTTGGCCTTCACCAGGATGCGCCCGGCCAGTTCCCGGTCGTGGCGCAGGTGCAGCTCGTCGAAGAAGAACCGCATCAGCTCGCAGTGACCGGGGTAGCGCAGCGTCTTGTAGTCGAGGCGGTCAACCTGGCCCTCGAAGGTCGAGCACATGGTGCCCAGCCCGCCGGACGTGGTGAACGCCTCCAGCTGGGTCCCGCCGATCCAGACCACCTCATGTTCGCTCATCGACGGCACCCGCCGGCGGCGGCCGTCGCGGATGACCTCACAGTCGTTGAGGTACTCGTTGACCACCCCCTCCGGCGACCAGTTGAAGGCGTACCCCAAAAGCCCGCTGGGGCTCGCCGGCAGGGCGCCCACCTTGAGCTCGATCGACTCCAGCCGCTCGAAGCCGCGGGCCAGCCACGCCCCGGTCATACAGATCAGCCCCGGCGCCAGCCCACATTGGGGCATGACGACCGAGCCCGCCCCCTCGGCCGCCTCGACCATGCCCTCGGTCGTGGCCACATCCTCGGATAGGTCGAAGTAGTGCACGCCGGCGGCGATGGCGGCCTCGGCCACCGCAGCGTTGAACCCGAGCGGCAGGCAGGAGACCACGGCGTCGGCCCCGTCGAGCTGCACCTCGAGCGCGTGGCGGTCGCTGACGTCGAGCGGCACCACCGGGAATGCGTGCGCCTGCCGCCGGGGCGCCACGTCCGCCCCCACCACGTCGAAGCCCGACCGGGCGAGGAGGCCAGCGACGAGGTCGCCCACCTTTCCCAACCCCAGTACCAGCACCTGCGTGATCTCCCCCATAACGGTGATTGTACGGGGTACCCTGCCGTTCACGCTGCCCTCCACTTCCGAGCTGGCCGCCCGCGCCAAGGAGATTTTCTCCCGGCTGGGCGTCGGAATGCCACAAAGCGGGGCCAATGCGGCCCGCACCCCCGTCACCGGCGGGATGATCGGAAACACGCCGGTCTCGGGTCCCGCCGAGGTCGAAGCGGCGGTCGAGCGGGCCACGGCGGCCTTCGCCCAGTGGCGCCTCGTGCCCCCGCCCCGCCGGGGCGAGCTGGTGCGTCGCCTCGGTGTGTCGCTGCGGGCCCACAAGGCGGATCTGGCGGCCTTGGTGACCCTGGAAGCGGGAAAAATTCCCGGCGAGGCGGCGGGCGAAGTCCAGGAAATGATCGACATGTGCGACCTGGCAGTGGGCCTGTCCCGCCAGCTGTACGGGCTGACCATGGCGACCGAGCGTCCCGCCCACCGGATGAGCGAGTTGTGGCAGCCCTTCGGGGCGGTGGCGGTGATCACCTCGTTCAATTTCCCCGTCGCCGTCTGGGCCTGGAATGCCGCCGTGGCGTTGGTCTGCGGCGACCCCGTTATCTGGAAGCCGTCGGAGAAGACAGTGCTCACGGCGCTTGCCTGTCAGGGTCTGCTGGACCAGGTGGCGGCCGAGGTGGCGGCCGAGTTGGCCCTGGATGCGCCCGGGACCCGGCTGGATGCCCCCGGGGCCGGGCTGTCGCAGGTCGTGGTCGGGGACGCCGCGGTGGGCTCGGCGCTGGTCGACCATCCCGGGGTGGCCCTGGTGTCAGCCACTGGCAGCACCGCCATGGGGAGGGCCGTGGGGCCGCGAGTGGCGGCCCGTTTCGGGCGCTGCCTCTTGGAGCTGGGCGGCAACAACGCCGCCATCGTGGCCCCGTCCGCCGACTTGGACCTGGCGGTGCGGGCCATCGTGTTCGCGGCCGCGGGCACCGCCGGGCAGCGGTGTACCACCCTGCGGCGGCTGATCGTGCATTCGTCCCGGCTGGACGAGGTGGTGGGGCGGGTATCGGCCGCCTACCGCAGCCTGGTGGTGGGCTCGCCGTTCGAACCCGGGGTGCTGGTGGGGCCGCTGATCGACGGCCGGGCCTTCGGGGCCTTCGAGGCAGCGCTCGACGAGGTTGCTGACGACGGGGGGTCGGTGGTGTGCGGCGGCGACCGTGACCCGGCGCTGGCTGCCGAGGCGCCCGAGGCGTTCTACGTGCGGCCGGCCATCGCCGTGATGCCGGCGCAGACCGACCTGGTGCTCCGGGAGACCTTCGCTCCGCTCTTGTACGTCCTGGCCTACGACTCCTGGGACGAGGCGATGGCGTTGCACAACGCAGCCCGCCACGGGCTGGCCTCATCGGTGTTCACGAACGACTTGCGGGAGGCGGAGCTGTTTCTGTCCCCGGGCGGTTCCGACTGCGGCATCGCGAATGTCAATATCGGGCCGTCGGGTGCCGAGATCGGTGGCGCCTTCGGGGGCGAAAAGGAGACCGGCGGCGGTCGCGAAGCCGGATCCGACGCCTGGAAGGCGTATATGCGGCGGCAAACGTGCACCGTCAATTACGGGCGGGACCTGCCACTGGCCCAGGGCATCCAGTTCGGCTGAGGAATCACTCCGCCACCCCAGCCTGGTAGGCGGCAATGACCGCCTGCACACGGTCCCGGGCGTCGAGCTTGTCGAGGATGTGACCGACGTGGGTCTTGACCGTGTTCTCCGCGACGATGAGAGTCTCCGCGATCTCGCCGTTCGAAAGCCCGCGGCTCATGAGCCTGAGGATTTCGAGCTCACGAGGCGTCAAGGCGTCGACCTGCCGGCGCGCCGCCTGCCCGGCCGCGTTTGACCGGCTGTTGGCGACGAACTCGGTGATCAACCGCCGGGTGGCAGTGGGTGCCAGCAGGCATCCCCCGGCCGCCACCTCCCGGACCGCCCGGATCAGCTCCTCTGGTGCCGCCCCCTTCAGAAGGAACCCGGCGGCGCCGGCATGCAGGGCGCTGAAGAGGTACTCGTCGAGGTCGTAGGTCGTGAGGATCACGATCCTTGTCGCGGCCAGGGTCCGGTCGGCCGAGATCAGTCGGGTGGCCGCCAGCCCGTCGAGCGCGGGCATCCGGATGTCCATCAGCACCACGTCGGGCCGCTCCGTCCGGACCGCCTCGATGGCCCCGTTGCCGTCGGGCGCCTCGGCGGCGACCTCCATGTCGGGCTGGGTCTGAAGGATCATGGCCAGACCGGAGCGCACCAGTGCCTGGTCGTCGGCGATGACGACTCGGATCGTCATGCCAAGGGGATGTGGGCGCGAACCGCAAAACCGCCGCCGGGCAGAGGGCCGGCGTCGAGAGTGCCGCAGTACGAGGCGGCCCGTTCCCGCATGCCCAGGACGCCGCGGCCCCCGGGTCCCGGGCCATGGGCCCGAAGGGCGCCGCTGATGGGGGGATCGTTACGAACGTCGACCTCCAGTTCGGTCGGTGTGCGCACCACCCGGACCCTGGTGGCCACCCGGCCGGCGTGGTTGAGCACATTGGTCAGCGCTTCCTGGACGATCCGGTAGGCGGACACGCCGATCCCAACGGGGAGGTCGCCGACATCGCCGCTGGTGGTGATGTCGAGCGGCAGGCCAGCGTCACGCAACCGAGCGGCCAGCTCGTCGAGCTGGTCCAGGGTCGGCTGGGGCCCGAAGCCGCGGCCACCGGGAATCCCTCCGACGGCATCGACTTCGGACTCGTCCTGCCCGCGCAAGACGCCGAGCGCCCGTCGCACGTCGCGCAGGGCGGCCCGCGACGCTTCCTCGATGGCACAGAGCGGCTCGACCGGTGCCGCGGTCGCCCCAGCTGGCCCGGCGAGCATCCGCGCCGCCCCTGCCTGGATGGCGATGACCGCCAGCTGGTGGGCCACGACGTCGAGGCGGGTGAGATTTTCGGCTTCCTTGGTCCCAACGGCGCCGGCAAGACCACCACCATCCGGATGCTGCTCGGCCTCGTCGGCATCGACGACGGCGACGCGTGGCTGCTGGGCTCCGAGGTCCCTTGTCCCGAGCGCCTGGCTGCTGTGGGCGCCATGGTCGAGGAGCCGGCCTTCTACCCGTGGATGACCGGCTGGCGGAACCTCGAGGTGCTGGCCGCCGAGGGGCCCCCGGTCCCAGCCGGGGCCGTTGGTGACGCCCTGGAGCTGACGGGCATGGCGATGGCCGCCAGGCGCAAGGTCCGCACCTACTCCCAGGGCATGCGCCAGCGCCTCGGCCTGGCCGCGGCCGTGCTCCGCCGTCCCCAGGTGGTGCTGCTCGACGAGCCCGCCAACGGGCTCGACCCGGCCGGAATCCACCAGCTGCGGGAGCTTCTGCGCCACCTGGCCGCGGGCGGAAGCGCCGTCTTCTTGTCGAGCCACCTGCTCAGCGAGGTGGAACAGGTCTGCGACCGGGTCGCGGTCGTCGACCGGGGCCGTCTGGTCACGACCGGCGCCGTCGCCTCCCTTGCTGGCGCCTCCGAGCGCGTCGAGGTCCGCGTCGCCGAGCCGGAGATGGCCGCCGCCCGCTCGGCCCTGTCCTCGTGGACGGTGACGAGCGCCGCACCCGGCACGCTTCAGGTGACCGGAGTCGGCGGCCGCCAGGTCAACCAGGCGCTCTCGGCGGCCGGCATCTTCGCCGACGCGATCACCGGCCGCCGGCTCAGCCTGGAGGAGTGGTTCCTGGCCCACACAGAAGGCGACCATGCGACTGCTGCGAGCTGAGCTCGTCAAGCTCAACCGGCCGTTGACCTGGTGCGTCGCCGCGGCCGCGGTGCTGGCCAGCCTGGCCCTGGCCTGGCAGGGGGCCAAGAATGCCTCCGTTGCCGCCCACCCGGTCCCGGCGACGGCCACCCGGCCGCCCACCTGCGCCGACCTGGCGCTGCCCCCCGGTCCCCTCTGCACCCAGGCGATCGCAGTCCAGGAGCAGATCGACGCCTACCACCGCCAGGTGGCGGCGACCGAGCCGTCGACCCGCCATAACGCCCGGCCCACCGACGCGTTGCCGGTCGAGCAGCCACTGGGGGCGGGAAAAGTCGCCGCTGGTTTCCTGGCCTCGCTCGGCGGAGCGCTTCTCGTCTTTTTGTTGGCCGCCGGCCACGTCGCCAGCGAGTGGGACCACCACACCCTCAAGTCGCTGCTGTGCCAGGAAGGCCGCCGGGACCGCGTCCTGGCCGCCAAGCTGGCCAGCGTCTGGATCGCGGGCGTGGCGGTGCTGGTTGCCGACTGGGCCGTCCTTGCCGCCGCCAGTTTCCTGTGGCGGGCCGCCTACCCTCTGCCCGGGCCGGGCCTGTCGTGGGCCGGGGGATGGTCGGCCGTGGCCGCCGACGCCGCCCGGGCCCCCCTGGTGATCGCGGTGTTCGCCGTCGTCGGCGTGGCGTCGGCCGTCCTCCTGCGCAACGCCCTGGCCGCGGTCGCCATGGCCGGCGGGTTCGTGCTGGCCTCGCTCACTGCCGCCGGCAACGTGGCCGCGATCGCCCCCTGGACCCTCGCCTACTGGGTGTCAGGCTGGATGCAGTACCGATCCCACGGCTTCGTCGTGTACCACTTCTGGGTCGACGGCTACCCGGCGGGGGCCCACTCCCCCTCTGTACTGGCGGGGACGCTCGGCCTGGCGGCGCTGATCGTGCTGGGGGCGGCAGTCTCCGCCGTCGCCTTCCGAGCGGCCGACGTCACCGCCTGAGGTGGCTCGCTGGCGGGTCAACCGATGCTCGGAAGGTGTTGGCCCTGCCTTAGCACGGTGCGGAACACGTCTCCCTGGGCTTCGATTCGTCCCAGCACCGAGCGAATGGTGAAGCCGTCCGGCTTCAGGGAGGGGTCGTCGAGTTCCTCCCAGGTGATGGGTGCCGACACCGGGGCGCCGGGTGCCGGCCGGGGACTGTACGGAGCCACCAGCGTCTTGTTGATCGCGTTCTGGGTGTAGTCGAGCCGGGCCAGTCCGCTGCGATCGCTGACCTGCCACTTCCAGCTCACCAGCTCTGGGACCACAGCGGCGATGGTCTTCGACAGCTGCTCGGTCCATTTTCGGGTCTCGGTGAAAGAGGGTCCCGGCTGGATCGGGATCCAGATCTGGATGCCCCGCTGACCGGTCACCTTGGGCTGGCCGGAGACGCCGAGGTGGTCTAAGGCGGTGCGGTGCAGACGGGCCAGGACCAGCACATCCTCCCAGGTGGTCACCGGGCCCGGGTCGAGGTCGATCAGCGCGTAGGTCGGCTGGTGCGGGCTGGAGGTGAGCGATGTCCACGCATGCCATTCCAGGGCCCCAAAGTTTGCTGCCCATACCAGCGCGGCTGGCTCATCGACGACGAGGTAGGTACGGGACTCGCCCCGGTCGGCTTCGGGGTTGTCCCACCGGGGCAGCCAGTCGGGTGCGTGACTCGGCAGCTCCTTGTGCCAGAAACCCTTGGTGTCGGCCCCACCCGGAAAGCGGTGCATATTCAGCGCCCGGTCTTTCAGGTAGGGCAGGGCGACCGACGCGATCTGGGCTGTGTAGCGCACCAGGTCCCGCTTCGTGACCGCCGCCTCCCCGGGACGGGCCGGGAACAACACCTTGTCCAGGTTGGTCACATGCAACTCCCGGCCGAAGACCTGCCAAATGCCCTCGCCCGGGAGGGCGTCCAGCTTGCGGAGGGCGTCCTCGCCGGGGCCGGCCACTTCTGGCCCGGCTGTCCCGGCCGCCTCCGCTGCCGCGCCCGCTGACGCCCCGGCCGTCCCCGCCGCCGGACGCAGCGAGATCGACGCCCGATCCGCGGGCAGATCGGACCGCCACAACCGGTCCGGGTCGGCCTTCACTTGGTCGTTGGTCCGCCCGCTGAGGACCGACTGCGGGTGCTCCTCGGGGTCCCACCCGTCCACCGCGAACTCGTCGTGCTTGTGGAGCATCAGCCACTGCTCCTTGCCCTTGGAGTCGGTGCTGGTACGGACCAGGACGAACTTGCCGCCCAGCTTGTGGCCGTGCAGGACCATGTGGATCTCCCCGTCGCGGACCGCCTTGCCGGGGTCGGGCGGGTCCCCGGTTTCGTAGGGATCCCAGGTGCCCTCGTCCCAAACGATGACGTCGCCGCCGCCGTACTCGCCCCGGGGGATCACCCCTTCGAAGTCGAAGTACTCGATCGGGTGATCCTCAACGTGGAAGGCGGCCCGCCTGGCCTTTGGGTCCAGGGTCGGGCCCTTGGGGACCGCCCAGCTGGCCAGCACGCCATCGATCTCGAGGCGAAAGTCGTAATGCAGCCGGCGGGCCCGATGGCGCTGAACGACGAATCGCGGGGCCCTTTGGGGAGAAGTTTCGGCCGTCGCTCGCTCGCCGGCGGGCTCCTGTGTCCGGGAGAAGTCCCGCTTTTCGCGATACGTGGTGAGTGGGTCATTCGTAGACGGCGTGGCGGGTGACGGCGCCGGCATCGATTGGCAAGCTCCCTTCCTACTGGCAGGCGGCGCAGAGCCCGAGAACGTCAACTCGGTGGCTCTGGGGGATGAATCCCTGCGCCGCCGCCAGGGTGTCGAGCTGGTTGCCCAGGTTGCGCTCGAAGGCGGGGGAGGCGGTGATGTCGATGACCGTGCCGCACCGGGTGCACACCAGGTGGTGGTGGTGCTCGGTCAGGTCCTCGGCCAGCTCGAAGCGGGCGAACTCGTCGTTGGCTGCCACCCGGCGCACCACGCCCGCGGATTGGAGGTCGACCAGGTGCCGGTAGGCGGAGCTGCGGGGCAACTCGGGCAGCCGGTCGGCGATGTCGCCGATGCTGACCGGCCGCCGTTCTGCCGCCAGCAACTCGATGATGGCCCGGCGTCCCGAGGTGTAGCGCTGGTCGATGCGGCGCAGCCGTACCTCGACCGTCCCGTGCAGATCGTCGAGCATGTCGTTGGTTGACATTCCGTTCCTTCGCCGGCCCGCCACCATGCTAGGAGTTGGCCCGCTGCTGGCCGTTGCCACCGCCGCAGCCGAAGGACTGGCACCGAAGTCAGGATTCGTCTCAGGAGTTGGGCGCATCAGGCTCGACCAGTTCTGCGGCGAACCTGACGAGATTCCTACTCCAGTCGGTCTGAAGCTTGCGGTACCGCCGGGAGGCGGTCGCGGCCGTAACTTATCGGTGGTACTTGCCAAAACACCGCGGTCCCGGGAGGGTGTCGCATTACTTGTTGATGGCCGACGCTCGACCCGGACGCCGTCGTGCGTGGTGGCATCGCCCCACCGCCCGTACCGGATACGGTCTTGGTGACTTTTGTGACACCTGGTGACCGAAGGGTGCGGATTTCGGTCGAAAGTGGCACCAAGAGCCAAGGATGTACACAGGACTGGGACCGACCGCCGTCGACCACCAACAGAGCGCCAAGGGCCGCCTCGGCCCGATCGACCGAGCCGTCCCGCCGGTCCCCCCAAGTGCTCCGGCCCTTTGGCCTCTCCCACCGCCCGCTCCGGATACGGTCTTCGTGACTTTTGTGACACCTGGTGACCAAAGAGTGCGGATTTCGGTCGAAAGTGGCGCCAAGAGCCAAAGATGTACACAGGACTGTGACCGACCGCCGTCGATCTGCCGTCGCCGCGCTTCAGGAAACGTTCACCGGCCGCGGCTGGGACCCAGAAGCCGGGGCGACAGCGCCGCCTACAGCCCTGGGGCCGTCGGCAAAGGCGCCTCCGGCCGCGTTCTGAAGCAGCTCGATAAGGATCACCGCCAGCGCAGTGGCCACAGACGCCGACAGTTCCCCCGCGGTCCTCGATGGCCGCCTCATGGTCGACCAGGAATCGGGCCACGGTGGCATTGGTCGAACACCACCGCGCCGCAGATCACGTTGAACGCGGCGTCGGTGCGGCACGACGCCTCGATCCCACCAGGTGCATGCTCCCCATTCTGCGACACCCCTCCGGGCCGCGGTGTTTTGGCACTTGGCGGCGTGCGCCATGCCTGAAGGCAGCGTGACATAGGTGGCGAACCCGACAGATCGGCCACCTGGCTGATCTTTAGGCCCTCCCTACCCGGGCGTTCTCGCCAGGCGCGACAGAGCGGCGCGGAAGCAGGCGACGGGGCCCTCGGCGACGCCGGCGCCGATCTGTCCGGTGCCCGCGGTGGCATGGAGGATGCCGGTGTTGATGCGAGGGGTGATTCCGGTCTCGACCACCTTGCGGACATCGACCCCGAGAGCGGTGCCCCGCAGGCCGAGGAACGGCATCTTGAAGCGGGTACTGCGGCCCACACAGATCTGGTCCATATCCTCGGTGGCGGCGACGGCGTCGGCCATGGCGCCGCCGAGGAAGGCGGCGACGGCGGGCGATGCCGCGGCCGCGGGGCCGCCGAGTCCGATCAGTTCCAGCACGGCGCTGTCACCGATGTCGCGGCCGGCCACCTCGGGGCCGTAGCCCGGCTGGTACAGGGCCCGGCCGATCGGCGGTGCCTCGGTGATGAACCACTCCGGGGAGCCGGGGAGGCGGATGCCGAAGGTGGAGCCGTTGCGGGCCATGGTGGTCACGATGCTGGCGCCGGCCACCTGCTCGGCCCACAAGGTGAGCGACTTGGCGCCGGCCATGGCGATGTTCAAGAAGAAGAGGTGGTTGCCCGCCAGGAACTTCGCCAGGCCGCCAGCGCCGGCACCGGCGCTGTTTAGGGTCATGAGTTGGGGGAGGAGCTGGCGGATAAGCAGGTTGTTGGTCGCCTGGGTGCGCATGTGGACGTCGTCGCCCATCTGGAGGCCCTGGGCCACCAGGCTGAAGATGTCGAGGGGTCCGGCGGCCTCGAGGCAGCGGGCCAGCAGGGGGCCGGCCACGTCGCGAAGGAACACCAGGCGCTCGACCGCCTCGGCGGATTCCACGCCGAACCACGGGACTTGGCCCGGGCCCTGGTTGATCGAGGAGTAGGCGGTGGTGCCGCCGGCCTCGTTGACGGCGATGTACATGGGGGCGCTGGGCCCGATGGCGCTGGCCATGGGGATCACCGAGCTGTGGTGGTTGGCCGGCTCCAGCGTGACCCGGCGCGACTCAATCAGGGCGGTGGCCTCGCCCGGGTTGGCGGCCCAGTCCTCGGCCATGACGGCAGCGCGGATCGAGCGCCGCAGCGGGTCGCAGACCGCCTCCCAGGCGATGGGGGGGCCGCTGTGCAGGATCATGCGGTCGCCCATGCCGGGGACCACCTCCGACGCCGGGCGGATGCCGACCAGCCGGGGGACGCCCTGGTCGAGGCGGCGCACGACCTCGGCGTTGGCCTCGTCGATGGCTGCGGTCTGGACCCCGTAGGTGCGTTTCAGGGCGGCGACGGCCGCCTCGTCGCCGTCGGCGGGGATGCGCCACGCCACCTCGGCCACCGGGCGGCCCTGGTCGGCGATGGCGTCGGCGAACAGCGGCAGGCCGATGTTGACGACGGCCACCTCGCGGGGCAGCTCGACGGCGGTCACCGTCCGGTTCCCTCAATGGGAGCGAGGGTGGGG
>JBOGGN010000162.1:0-5667 GCA_050744165.1 Acidimicrobiales bacterium
TGGCGGGCGGCTGCCTGAAGCCGGGCCAACGTCGCCGCAACCTGCCGGGCCCCCTCGCTGTCCAGGCCCTCCTGCCAGCCCGGCGGTGCCAGGTACGACTCGAACAGTGCGACAAACCGAGCCGCGATGGCGTCGGTATGTCCCACCAAGACCTCCCACTCGTCCAACACGGCCGTGAGCGGGAGGCCGAGGTGTGCCAGTTGGGCGCCGGTGTCGAGGAATCGCCGGTCGGCGACTCGCAGTTTGCCCTCGGCGGTGGGCCGCACCAGACCGAGCGCCATCGCTCGCTGCATCAACTCGGCGGTCATCGATCCTTCGGGAAACCGGGACAGCACGGCCGCGGGATCCAGTTCGACGGCGTGGACCTCGCCCATGAGCGCGTCTAACTCGGCTTCGACCCCGATGACGGCATCGAGGCTGCGGCCGCGTTGCCACTGCTGCAACAGGTCGGCGATCCCGGCGAGTGAGTAGCCCTCACCCTGCAGCCGGGCGATAAGTCGCAGCCGGCTCAGGTGCGAGTCGTCGTACCAGCCGGTCCGGCTCTCCAATCGGGGCGAGGCCAGAAGCCCTCGTGTCTGATACAGCCGCACGGTGGTCGAGGCCACACCCGCCTGCCGGGCCAGTTCGTCGAGGCGGTACTCGCTGCCCATCACGCTCCCTTCGCGATCTGTCCGCTTGCAATCGGTCCACTAATATTTGGTATCGTATTGGACATGAGCATGAGGGTCGTCATCGCCGGCGGGACAGGCTCGTTGGGACGCCGGTTGGCCGACTACTTCGGCAATGGCGGCCACGACGTCACGATCCTTACCCGGTCTCCGCGCCCCGACGTGACCCACCGCCAGGTGCGATGGGATGGCCGCACCGTCGGCCCCTGGGCCTGCGAGCTCGAAGGCGCGGTGCTCATCAACCTGGCCGGCGAGGTGGTCGATCGGCGACCCACGGCCGCCAACGTCGCCCTGCTGCGGCGCTCCCGGGTAGAGCCGACCCGCGCCCTCGCCAATGCCGCGGCCGGCCTCGAGGTCCGGCCCGCTTTGTGGCTGCAAATGTCGACCACGGCCATCTACGGCGACGCCGGCCAAGAGGTCGTCGAGGAGGGGCATCCACCTGCCGCCGGTCCACCACAGATGCCCGGCGTCGCCCGACCCTGGGAGGAGGCTGCCATGGGTGCCAACGCCGAGCGGCTGGTGTTCCTCCGCACCGGGCTGGTGCTCGATCGGGGCACGCCGGCGTTCGAGCGCCTCAGGCGGATCACCCGAGCCGGACTAGGAGGCCGCATCGGCGACGGCCGCCAGTGGGTGTCGTGGATCCACGTCGACGACTTTCTCCGCGCCGTCGCCTTCCTGTGCGACCACGAACTGGCGGGGATTGTGCATGTCTGTGCGCCGAATCCCATCCAGAACGGGGACATGATGGCGGCGCTCCGAGGGGCCCTCCACCGGCCGTGGTCGCCGCCGACACCGGTGCCGCTGGTCCGCGTCGGCGCCTTCGCCATGGGCAGCGACGCTGCTCTGGCCCTGTTGGGTCGGCGTTGCGTGCCCCGGCGGCTGCTGAACGCCGAGTTCGGATTTCAATATCCCCGGTTCGAGGACGCAGTCCACGCATTGGTCGCTGGCGCTGCGGGCGCCCAGCCAAGTCCGGCGCCTTCACCGACCCGCGCCCTCAGTTTTGCAGCACCCGGGACTCCTGCTCAGGAGGAGGTCGGGCAGGTCGTCCCCACTGGCGGCACCACCAGGTTGGCGAAGTAGTTGTCGACGTACTGGCGAATGCAGGCGCTGAATGAGTACCCGGTGTGCCCGTCGCCCACCCGGGTCAGGAGGACCCCGTGCTGGAGCTCCTTGGCCAGCGACTGGGCGTCGGTATAGGGGGTGGCAGGATCCCCGGTCGAGCCGACCACCACGATCGGGGGGCTGCCGGCGGCCGAGATCGGCCTCGGGGTGCTGGTCGGCGTGGTGGGCCACAGGCTGCAGGGGATGCCGCCGTACAGGTCAGCCACCCCGAACTCCGGCGCCTTCTGCTTGGCCTGGACCGCGTCCTGCTGGAGCATTGCCAGGCTCTTGGGCCAGGGCTGGTCGTCGCAGGCGATGGCGTTGTTGGACTCCAACTCGTTGCTGTAGGTGCCATCGGGATTGCGGCCCGTGTACTGGTCCGAGGACTGCAGCAGTTGCGACCCGTTGCCCGACTCCGCCTGCTGAAGGGCGCTCGCCAGGTCGGGCCAGGTCGTCTGGGAGTACAACTCCTCGGCGATCCCGTAGAACGCCTCCCCCGAGCCGACCGTGCGCGACGTCCCCGAAACGCGGAGCGGCGACGCCGCGATGTGAGCCAGCAGCGCGTTGTACGCCGCCGTCAGGTCACCGCCAGGATGCCAGGAGCACTGGTCGGGAGTCTGGGTGCAGAAGGTGAAAAAGTCCTGGAGGTTCTTGTCGAACGCCGCCGCCTGGACGATGTCGCTCGTGACCGCGTCCAGCGCCGGGTCGATGGCGCCGTCGAGGACCATGGCCCGGATGTGGGAAGGAAACAGCTCGGCGTAGGTCGCACCGAGGAAGGTTCCGTAGGAGAAACCGAGATAGGTCAGCTTGGCGTCGCCCACGGCGCTTCGGATCTCGTCCATGTCGCGCGCCGCGTTGGCGGTCCCCACCAGCCCCAGCTCAGCACCGCTTTTGGCTACGCACCCATTCACGAACGTCTGGTCGACGGCCACCAGCGCTTGGAGCCCGGCCGCGGTGGTCGGCGCCGGGTTGGCGTGAACGAACTGGTCCAGCTGGGAACCGCTCGCGCAGTGGACAGGAGCGCTGCGCGACACCCCCCGGGGGTCGAACGCGACGACGTCGAAATGCGAGAGGATCGAGCTGGGCAGCATGCCCACCACGTAGTCCAGGTCGTCGATCCCAGACGCACCGGGCCCGCCCGGGTTGAACAGCAGCGACCCGGTCTTGGTGCCCGTCGCCGGCCGCCGGGCTAACGCAATGCCGATCTTGGTGGCCCCCGGCTGGCTGTAGTCGAGCGGCACCTGCAGGCTGGCGCACTGGTCAGCCGCGTCGGCGCCACCGGCCGGCCCCTCGGCCGCGGTGCAGCCGTGCCAGGACACCGGCAGGACCGCCGCCAACGGCGGGCTGGTCGTCTCGGTCGTTGCCGACCCCGTCGTCCCGCCGGACCCGGTGCCCGTGGTTCCCCCCGCGCTCGTCGTGCTGGACGACGGCAACGTGGAGTGACCGACTTTGTTGGACGAGCCCGACGAGGTGCACGCGGCCGCCGCCAAGGTCACCACCGCGACCACCGCCAGCCCACGCACCCTTCGCAGCCGCAGCACAAACGGCCACGGTAGCGGGGGTGGCGCCGCCACCGGCCGCACTTCGGTGCCCAATGACAAGCTTTCAACAGCGTTTGGCTCCGACACCAGCTGCACTACGGTGCCCGCGGTGAACAAGGACCTGCGCCTCGGCCACTACGCCGAGCGCGAGGCGGAGCGGATCGTGGCCACCTTGTTCGAATGGCTGCGCATCCCTTCGATCTCGGCCCACCCTGACCGGGCGCCCGACGTGGTCGCCTCTGCCGAGTTCTGCGCCGACCTGCTCCGCGCCGCCGGCCTGGAGCACGTGACGCTCCTGACCCCGCCCGCCGACGCCGGCCTGCCCGGCCCGGCGGTCTACGGCGATTGGATCCACGCGGGCCCGGGCGCTCCGACGGTGCTGGTCTACGGCCACCATGACGTGCAGCCGGTCGATCCCGAGGACCAGTGGATCTCGCCCCCCTTCGCCCCGGTCATCGTCGATGGCGAGTGCCGAGCCCGCGGCTCGGTCGACGACAAGGGCCAGGTGCTCTACCAGATTGAGGCCGCCCGAGCGCTGCTGGCCGAGTCGGGGGCGCTTCCGGTGAACCTCAAGTTCATCGTCGAGGGCGAGGAGGAGATCGGCAGCCCCCACTTCGAGGGCCTGCTCCACCAGGAGGCGCAGCGCCTGGCCTGCGACGTCCTCGTGGTCTCCGACACCGGCATGATCTCCCCCGACGTGCCGTCGATCACCGTCGGCATGCGGGGCCTGGTGGCCTTCGACGTCGCACTGGTAACCAGCACCACCGACCTGCACAGTGGCCTCTGGGGTGGCACCGTGCCCAACGCAGCCGACGTGGCCGCCCGGCTGGCGGCCGGCCTCCACGACGCAGAGGGTCGGGTCACCCTTCCCGGGTTCTACGACCGGGTCCGCCCGCTGGACCCCGCCGAGGCGGCGTCCCTGGCCGCCCAGCCCTTCGACGAGGCCGAGTTCATGGCCCAGGCCGGCGTTTCCGCCCTGACCGGCGAGGCGGGCTACTCCCCGCTGGAGCGCACCAGCACCCGCCCCACCGCCGAGGTGGTCGGCATCTCGAGCGGCTACCAGGGTGCGGGCATCAAGACCGTCGTGCCGGCCACCGCCAACCTCAAGGTCACCTTCCGCCTGGTCCCGGACCAGCGTCCCGCCGAGATGGCGACAGCCTTCCGGCGTTGGCTCGATGACGCTCTGCCGCCCGGCGTCACCGCCCGGGTCACCGCCGAGGGCGCCGTCTCCCCGGCCCTCACCCCGGTCGACCATCCGGCGATGGCGGCACTGGTCCGGGCCATCGAGGCGGTGTGGGGCACCACGCCCCTGTTCACCCGGGCCGGCGGCAGCGGCCCCGAGGAGGCGCTGGGCCGGGTGCTGGCGGCACCGGTGCTGTTTCTCGGCATCTCCCTGCCCGACGACCGCTTCCATGCGCCCAACGAGCGCCTCGTCATGCGCCAGTTCTGGCGAGGCCTCCTGGCAGCCGGGGAGCTGCTCGTCGAGTTGGGCCACCTCGGCCCCATGCATGCCTAAGCACAAGAAGCGGGAAAAGGCCTCCCGCCTCCCTTCTCCCGCCACACCGAAGGAAACAGCCCTCGCCCGGGTGGCGCCGCCGGGCGCACACGAGTGGGTGTCGCTCCCCGACCCCGCCGAGCTACGGACCTGGCTGTTCGACGTCACCTTCCTGCTGTCCGGCTGGTTCTGCATCTACGGGTCCGGCTGCCAGGGAGTGTTGACGGGGCCCGCTGCAGAACTGGAACAGGGCTGCTGCTCCTACGGCGCCCACTTCACCGGCGACGACGACCGCGACCGGGTGCTGAAGGCCGCCGACGTGCTCAGTGCAGAGCAGTGGCAGTTCCGCCGCCGGGGCAAGCGAGGGGGGACGGTGACCACCGACGCCGACGGCGCCTCGGTGACCCGCCTGGTCGAAGGGGCGTGCATCTTCCTCAACCGCCCCGGCTTTCCCGGCGGCGCCGGCTGCGCCCTCCATCGGGCCGCCCTCGAGTCGGGGCGGGCGCCCATGGATTTCAAGCCAGACGTGTGCTGGCAGCTGCCCCTACGCCGGGAGGACGTCACCGACGAACACGGCCACGTCACCTCGGTGGTCACTCAGTGGGACCGGCGCCATTGGGGCGCCGGCGGTGCCGAGTTCCACTGGTGGTGCACCGAGGCCCCCGAGGCTTTCGTCGCCCCCGAGCCGGTGTACCGCCGTTTGCGAGACGAGCTGGTCGGCCTGTGCGGCGAGGACGTCTACCGGGCGGTGGCCGCCTACTTGGACATCCGGCGGCCGGCCGCCACTGTCCCCCTCCCTCACCCGACCGTCCGGGGGTCGAGGTCACGCGACATTTAAGGCGGTATAGCGCCTTAAATGTCG
>JBOGGN010000163.1:0-20247 GCA_050744165.1 Acidimicrobiales bacterium
GCAGCAGTCCGGCAGCAGATACCGCCGCCCGTGCGGCGCCGCCGCCAGCGCCTCCCCCACGTCCTCGCCCGTGAGGAGGCCGGCGACGGCGATGTTTCCGCCGAAGAAGCGGTTGGCGACGGTCAACACCTCGACGCCCAGCGGCTCGACCAGCGGCGCCAGCACCCGAGCCCCGTACGCCCAGGTCACCACGGTGATCGGCGCACCCGGACGGGGCAGCAACGTCACGCTTCCCGGCGCCCGCGCCGCCCGGTACCCGGAGGCCGGTGCACCGTCGACCGACTGGAAGAACCCGCCGGCATGGCGGGGCAGCGCAGTGCCGCCCTCGAAGCCGGCCCGAAAGGCCGCCACCATGCCGACACCGTTCTCCAGCTGACCCAGGTCCTCATAGGTGTTGAGGTGGGGAAATGCCCCGCCCCCCTGCAGGTACAGCTCATCGGAGGGAAAGGCGATCCGCCGCCCGAGCACGTTGAGGAAGGTCTGCTGCCAGCGCTCGATGCGGTCCTGAGCATCGCGGGCCTCGGCCTCGGTGTGGGGGCGCATCGACGCCTCGGTGGTGTACCGGCTGACGCCGAGCGGTACGACTGCCACTGACCGCAACTCGGGATAAAGGTCGAGTATCCCGGCCAGGGTGTCGTCCAGGACGACGCCGTCGTTGATGCCCGGGCAGAGCACGATCTGGCCGTGGACTTCGACACCATGGTCAAGCAGGGCCCGCAGCCAGCGCAGGCTGGTGGCGCCCCGCCGGTTCCGCAGCATCCGGGACCGAATGTCGGGGTCGGTGGCGTGGATGCTGACCCACAGCGGGGACAGGCCCTCGGTGACCACCCGCTCGAGGTCGGCCTCGGTGACGCGGGTGAGGGTGGTGAAGTTCCCGTACAGGAACGACAGGCGGTAGTCGTCGTCCTTCACGTACAGCGACTTTCGCAGCCCCTTGGGCAACTGGTAGATGAAGCAGAACTCGCAGTGGTTGTCGCAGGTTCGCACCTGGTCGAAGAGGGCGGCGTCAACCTCGATGCCAAGGGCCTCGCTGCCCACCCGTTCCACTGACACGTCGATCGACTGGTGGCCGCGCCGGATCTCCAGGTCGACGACCGGCTCGTCGGCCAGCAGGTGATATTGGATGACGTCTCGGGGGACCTGGCCGCCCATGGCCACGATTTCGTCGCCGGGCGCCAGACCAGCCCGGGCGGCTGGCGACCCCGGGGCCACCGCCACCACACGCGGCAGGGACATAGCCGGCTAAGGATACCGGGCCGGGCGGGGCGTAGCCTTCGGGTATGGATGTCGACGAGGTGCTGCTGGCCGCCCCCCGAGGATTTTGCGCCGGGGTGGAGATGGCCATCAAGGCCCTCGGCTGGATGGTCCGGATCTTCGAGCCGCCGGTGTACTGCTACCACGAGATCGTCCACAACCAGGTCGTCGTGGAGCGTTTCCGCTCGCTCGGGGTGGTCTTCGTCGACGACGTGGCCGACGTGCCGCCGGGCGCCCCGCTCATGCTGTCGGCTCACGGCTCGGCGCCCGACGTCGTGGCAGCCGCCCGAAGCCGGGGTGGCGTGGTCGTCGACGCCGTCTGCCCGCTGGTCACCAAGGTCCACCATGAAGTGCGTGTCCGCGCGGACAAGGGGTACACCGTGGTGTACGTGGGCCACCGAGGCCACGACGAAGCGGTGGGCACCATGGCCGTGGCCCCCGATTCGGTTCGACTGGTCGAGACCGAAGCCGATGTGGACGCGTTGGTCGATACCGGCGCTCGAGTCGCATTTTTGGCCCAGACCACCTTGTCGGTCGACGAATGGCGCTCGGTGCTGGCCGCGGCCGAAAGCCGTTTCTCCGGCCTGTGGACTCCCGGTCGCAGCGACTTGTGCTTCGCCACCACCAACCGCCAATCGGCCTTGCGGATCATCGCCGGCAAAGCCGACGCAGTGGTCGTGATCGGGTCCGCCAACTCGTCGAACACCCTTGCGCTGGAACGCACCGCGCGGGCGGCAGGAGCGCCCCGGGTGCTGCGGGTCAACGGGGCCGACGAGCTGCCCGACGACCTCCAGGGGATCGTGGGTGTCACGGCCGGGGCCTCGGCTCCGGAGGAACTTGTCCAGGCGGTCATCGCCCGCCTCGACCCCCGGGCGGGCACGACCGAGGTGAGTGCCGTGGACGAGGACGAGTATTTTCCGCTCCCGCGCGAGCTCCGGGACCTCCTGCGGGTCGTTGCGACCGCGGCGTCGGTGTCACTCTTGGCGCCTCCCGGGCCCGCCGGCGGGATGCCCGACGACCGGCACCTCGATGCGGGGGCGGTTCTCGAGGTCTTAACGGGCTGAGGCCCGATGATCGGGTGCATTCGGCACCCAAAATGGTGGATTCTTCCCACTAAAGTTGGCTTGGCCCTACGCTCGCGGGCCGGGTCGTCCGATGCAGAATGTCATGGCATGGGTGCATTTGAAGGCGGTCTGGGCGCGTCCTGTTGCGCGCGCCGTGGTCGTCGGCGTGGCGGTCCTCATTGGTGCCGCAGCGTGCGCAGGCGGTTCGGGGGCGGCTGGCGCGGTCCTCGATGCCGCGCCCTATAGCCCGCCGACGGTAACCTCGACGACGATGGCGCCCGCGCCGCCACCGGCGCCAAGCACCACCACCACGACGCTCGCCCCGCCATCGCCGACCGTGCCGGCCCCGTCTGCTCCGTCGGTCGTGGCCACGGCCACCGCACCCGCGGAACCGGCAACGCCCGCGACGACGCCCGTCACGACCGAGTCGGCCTGCGCCGCCGCAGTGGCCTACATCGCGGCCCACGGTGCCCCGGGCTGGAACACAGTGTGCGGCTATCACGCCGGATACGACGTTTCCGATTGCGTAGCCGCCGCCCGGTCTATCGGCGGAGCGCTTCCCTACGGCTGCACCGACACCTATACCTTGACGTCGTACATCGCCTGCCCGGTGTTCGTGGTCTACGCCAACGAAGCTGAGAACCAGCGCTACGAGGCGGGCCTCGGTGGCCGCTTCGACGCCTTCGGCGAGGCGCCGCAGTGCGCATGGGCTAACCCCCTCGGCGGCTGACCCCTCAGCGGCCGTCGGCCTCGTCGAAGAGCCTCTGAAGCTCCGTCTGTAGCTGGCTCGTCACTTCCCGGACATTCTTGCGAAGCCCTCGGCCCGCCGGGCCCAGCGGTTGTGGGGGCCGGATCGGAGCGCCGATCACAATACGGACCTTGACGGGACGGAGGATTGGCGAGCCCTTCGGCATGGCGCCGGCGCTGCCACCGATCCCGACGGGGATAATGGGCACCCCTGCCTTCACCGCCACATAGGCCGCCCCTTGATACAGGTCGGCGACTACCGGGCCCGATTTGCGGGTCCCTTCTGGGAACAGGACGACCGCTTCCCCCCGGGCCAGCGCCGCTTCGCAGGTCCGCAGGGCCTCCCGGTCAGCGCTGGTCCGGTTGACCGGGAATCCCCCGAGCGCCGTGAGGACTCTGGCCGACCACCGGTGCTTCCACAAGGAGTCCTTGGCCATGTAACGCAGGTGGCGACGAGACACGAAACCCATGAGGATGGTGTCGATGTTCGAGCGGTGAACCGGCGCCACGACGAAGGGACCTCGGGAGGGCACATTGCTCCGGCCCTTGACGGTGACTCGCCAAAAGAGCCGTCCCCAGAGGACAAAGATCAGGCGGGCGAACTGGTAGAAGGCCAGCTCCCCTGGCCGTAAGGGGCGGTCCTCAGCCGAGTGTGCCGCCGGTGCCCGATCGTGCGCCTCCTTCGGGACGGGCGCCTCAGTCTGGGAGGGCGCCTCCTTGGGGGCGGGCGCCTCATCGGCGACTGGCTCGGCCCCCGCTGGAGGATGAGCCGCAGCAGTCGTCACCCCCGGAACGGTCCGTCGTCCTGCATCCGGGAGGAGATCGAGAACCCGGTCGACTACCTCTTGGATCGACAGCCCCGTCGTGTCGACGGTGACCGCGCCGTCGGCGACGACCAGGGGTGCCGATGCCCGGCTGGAGTCGGCAGAGTCTCGGCGGGCAATGTCGGCGGCGACCGCGTCGTAGTCGAGATCCAGGACCTCCTTGCTGCGGCGGCCGGCCCGTTCGTTGTCGCTGGCGGTCAGATAGACCTTCAAATCGGCGCCCGGAAACACGACGCTGCCGATGTCGCGGCCCTCGATGACACCGCCGTCGTGGCTGCTTGCCCATTCCCGCTGCCGCCGCCGCAGCTCCCTCCGGACCTCGGGGTTGGCTGCCACCGCAGACACGGCGCGGGTGACCTCGGGGCCCCGGATCTCGATGGTGGCGTCGACCCCGTCGACGGTGACAGAGTCGGCCACGTCGATATCGATTTCCTGCGCGAGGTGGCCAACCACCTCGGCGTCGTCGGGGTCGATGCCTCGACGGAGGGCGGCGAATGCCACGGCCCGGTACATGGCGCCGGTGTCGAGGTAGTCCAAGCCAAGGCGGGCGGCGAGTGCCCGAGCGACGGTCGACTTTCCCGAACCCGCGGGTCCGTCGATGGCTATGACACGCACCGGCGGAGGTCCTCCTCGAATCCCGGGTAACTGGTGGCGACGGCGCCCCATCCTGCTACATGCGTCGGTCCCGTGGCGTCGATGCCGGCAACCGCCATCGCCATGGCGACCCGGTGGTCGCCGTGGGCATCGATCGAGCCTCCGGCCAGCGCGCGGCCGCCGTTGCCGCGGACGACCAGGCCATCTGGCCGTTCCTCGGCGCCGGCGCCGATATGGGACAACGCTGCGACCATCGAGGCCACGCGGTCGCTTTCCTTGACTCGCAGTTCGGTGGCGTCGGCGAAGGTCGTGACTCCCTCGGCACGCGCCGCAGCCACCGCCAGCACGGGAATCTCGTCGATCAAACCGGGGATTTCCTCGCCGCGGACATCGGTCGCGTGCAGCGGGTCGGCGCCCCGTGACCGGACGTGGATATCGGCCCGCCGCTGGTCGGCTGACAGGGCCTCCAGGCTGATATCGGCACCCATGCGGCGCAGAACGTCGAGAAACCCGACACGGCCGGGGCCGACGTAGACGTCCTCTAGCACCAGGTCGCTGCCCGGCACGAGGCTGGCCGCGACGACCCAGAACGCGGCCTGCGAAGGATCGGCCGGAACCGACAGCTGCAGGGGCGCCAGCGATGACCGACGCACGGTCACCGCGCCAGGTGCGACGTCGATGTCCGCACCGCAGGCGGCGAGAAGCTCCTCGGTATGGGCTCGGGTGGCGAGGTCTTCCCGGACCGTCGTGGCGCCCTCGGCCGCCAGCCCGGCCAGCAAGATAGCCGCCTTCACCTGGGCGCTCGGGACCGGAAGGCGGTAGTCGATGCCGTGGAGGTCGCCGCCGCGCACCACCAACGGTGGGAACCGCCCGCTCTCGCGGCCGTCTACGCGGGCCCCCATGGCACCGAGGGGCTCGGTCACCCGGGCCATGGGGCGGGAGGCGACCGAGGCGTCGCCTTGCAGCACGGTCAACCAAGGGAAGACGCAGCTCCAGCCGGTGAGCAACCGAATACCGGTACCGGAATTGCCGACATCGATGACAACAGTCGGTTCCCGCAGTCGCGCGGGACCACCGCGCACCTGCAACGTCGCGCCCTCGCCGGTGTTGCCCTCGACCTCGGCCCCGCAGGCGGCCACAGCAGCGACGGTCCGCTCGACGTCAAGGCCCGCCGACAAACCCCGGAGTTCCGAGCGGCCCGACGCCAAGGCAGCCAGTAGGACCGCCCGGTGGGAGATCGACTTGTCCCCCGGCACTCGCAGCCGGCCCGTGAGCGGGCCGCCGCAACCGGCGACGACGAACTCACTCACGTGTGCCCTCGGTCACCGAGCCCAGAGACCCGGTGGTGGGGCGGTATCCCCGCTCCGACAAGGCGACCGCGGCACCGTCGGTGTCATCGGCCGCCACCGCCAATACCAGCACGCCTCGCGGGCCCTCGGCGGAGTGGGCGATCTCGAGGTCGTAGATGTTGACGCTGCGCTCTCCGAGCAGGGTGGTGACTTCGGCGAGAACGCCCGGCCGGTCGAGGACCGGCACCCGGATCTCGACCATCTCGTCGGGGTGGAGCACCCTCGACGGAAGGTTTCGCCGAGCGTCTCGAGCCCGCTCAAGGACCGCCAGGATTGCCTTCCGATCGCCGGCGGCGACCATTGCTCGCAGCTCGCCGACGGCGCCCAACAATCGGTCGAGCGTTTCGGTGATGGCGACGCGGTTGTCGAGGCACAGGTCGGGCCAGATCCCGGGGTGGCCGGCGGCGATGCGAGTCATGTCCCGAAATCCCCCCGCAGCCAGGCGCAGCAGGGTTGATTCCTGCTCGGCGGCGTCGGCGGCCATCGTCATCAGGGCTGCCGCCGTCAGGTGGGGCACGTGGGAGACGACGGCCACGAGGTCGTCGTGGCGGGCGGCGGGCATTGCCACGGCGTCGGCGCCGAGCAGGGACACGACGCCGAGGACACGAGAGTAGGCCGCGGGATCGGTCCGCTCGGTCGGTGTTAGGACCCAGGTGGCGCCCTCGAACAGGCTTCCGTCGGCGCCCTCGACCCCCTCCTGCTCCGAGCCGGCCATCGGGTGGCCGCCGACGAAGCGAGGATCGGTGAGAGCGCCGACGATGGGCGACTTGACGCCGGCCACGTCGGTGACGGCAACCGACCGTGATCTCTCCGCCAGCAGTTCGGAGGCTGTCGATACCACCGCTCCGGCCGGCGTGGCCACGAAGACCACCTCCGCCGCCAGGTCCCGGCCGATCTCGTCGAGGGCGCCGAGCTGGCGGGCCCGCTCCGCCCGGCGTCGGTCGAGATCGTCGCCGGTGACGTGCCATCCCCGCTGACGCAGACCGAGACCGATCGATCCGCCGATCAGTCCGGTTCCGATGACCGCCGCCCGGCGCGGTCCCGCAGCCATCAACGGGCGAACGACGCCACGGCGCGGGGCACGCCAGCCGCAGCCGTGATCTCAGTCCGGGAGGTCATCCCGCAGCCCCCGTGCGCCTTCCAGGTAAACGTGGTGCAGATCGGCCCGCGACCGGTCGGTGTTCAGATGCATGAGCGCACGGATGCACAGAGGCGTCCCCCCCACGATGGCCAACTCTCGGGCGCAGATCAGGGGGACATCCCCGAGTCCCACCCCGCGCGCGGCGGTGGCCGGAAACATCGATCGGATGTCGTCGGTGGCGGTGAACAGCACGCTGATCAGGTCCTCTTTGTCAGCCCCGTTGCGGGCCAGCATGGTGGTGACGAGCGCCTGGACCCGCTCGGTGACTTGGGCCTCGGTGTCGGCGTCGACGGTCGTCGCGCCTCGCAGGGCTCGCACGGCGGGCGGCACGAGAGGGCAGCCTACGTGGTCCCCTTGACGGTCCCGGGGCCTTTGGGCGCCGAACGCGTCGGCCGCCTCGGCCGCGCCGACCGCGCCGACCGCGTCGACCGCGCCGACCGGGTCGACCGGGCCGCCGGTGCGGCTGCCCCCACCGCCGCGGCCGCGAGCGTGCGCACCTCCTCGGCGGTAAGGCTTCGCCATTCGCCCGGCGCCAGACGACGGTCGACCAGGGGACCGATCCGGGTGCGTACCAGGCGCCGCACCGGGTGGCCGACGGCATCGCACATCCTCCGCACCTGGTGATTGCGCCCTTCGTGGATGACGATGCGCAGCGTGTCGGGAGCCACGAGCGAAACCCGGGCGGGCGCCGTCGGACCGTCGTCGAGGTCGACACCCTGGCGCAATCGCCGGATCACGCCCGACGCCGGGCGCCCCTCGACGCGGGCCAGGTACTCCTTTTCAACGCCGAAACGGGGGTGAGTGAGCAACTGGGTGAACTCCCCGTCGTTGGTGAGCAGCAGCAGTCCTTCAGTGGCGACGTCAAGCCGGCCAACAGGAAAGACGCGAGGTTCCGGCGGGACGAGCGAGACCACCGTCGGCCGCTCCTGCGGATCCGAAGCGGTCGAGATGGTCCCTGCGGGCTTATTGAGGAGGTAGTACACCAGTCCCGGTCGGACCGACATTGGCACGCCGTCAACCGCCACTCGGTCCTGTTCGACGTCGACTCGCCGCCCCAACTGAGCGACCGACCCGTTTACGGTCACCCGGCCGTCGGCGATCATTTCCTCCACGGCGCGCCGACTGGCCACACCGGCCCGTGCCAAGACCTTCTGGAGGCGTTCCCCTGGTGCGGCCATCGAGTCATCGCCCGCGTCCTCTGGTGTGCTCATCCCTCCTCGCGGGACCACCCCGGGTGCGAAGCCCCGATCACGCCTGCGCCGCCCGGCCCGAGTCGACTATTCCCCCGTCACGCTCGGAATCGTCCGCCGTTGGACCATCGTCGCCCTCCATCCCGTCGTCGTCCATCCCGTCCGCCTCCATCCCGTCGTCCCCCACCCCCACGGCCTCCAACTCGTCACCGTCCAACTCGTCACCGTCCAACTCGTCACCGTCCAGCCCGTCGTCGTCCAGCGCGTCGTGCATCCCGTCAGATGCCTCCGAGGCCCGAGCGGCGCCGCCGTGGCGCAATCCGGCGTCCAGCGCCTCCATGACCTCCGAGCCGGGAACGAACTGGGCCAGCGGCGGCAGGTCCGCCAGCGAGTCGATGCCCATCCTCTCCAGGAATCGGGCCGTGGTCCCGTAGAGCACCGCCTGGCCCGGTCCGGGGTCACGGCCAACCTCGGCGACATAGCCCCGGTGCTGGAGGGTGCGCATCACCCCGTCGACGTTCACCCCCCGCACCTCTGAGACCTGGGCCCGGGAGACCGGCTGCTTGTAAGCCACCAGCGCCAGCGTCTCCAACGCGGCCGCGGACAGCTTGGACGACTGCCCTTCGAGGGCGAAGCGCTCTACGTACCCCGCCAGGTCAGGGTGGCTCTGGAAGCGGTATCCGCCGGCCACCCGGACCAACTCAAAGCCTCGGTCCTCGGCCCGGTAGCTCTCCGCCAGCCGGTCGCACAGCTCCTCCACCGACGCCGGCGACACCTCCAAAATCTGCGCCAGCAGGTGCGGCGGGATGGGTTCCTCGGCGACCATCACGATGGCCTCGATGGCTCGCTCGACCTCGAAGGCCATCAGCCTTGATATTCCTCGACCTGGGAAAAGGCGGCCGCCTCGCCCTCAGGACCCTCGAAGCCCGTCCAGGTGACCGTGAGATCGCCGAAGTTGTCGGGCTGGGCCAGCTCGATGACCCCTCGCTTGAACAGCTCCAGGACTGCCAGGAAGCGGACGATCACCTGCAAGCGCTCCAGGAGCCCGGCGGTCAGCTGGCGGAAGGTGGCCTGCCCGGCGCGGGGAAGCTCGACCATCAGCTCGGCGACGGCGTCGGCCACGCTGGCCCGGATGGGGGCCACATGGTCGAGGTCGACGCGGGGCACCGGCCGCGGCGTCAGGGCCCGCAGGCAGGCGGCCCGTAATCCCTGCGGCGTCACTCCCGCCAACAGGTCGGGTGTCAGCTCGGCAAAGCGATCGTCGAGCCCCACCTCCCGGGGGAACGAACGCGACGCCGCGTCCATCATCCGTCGCAGCGCCGCGGCCGCGTCCTTGAACGTCTTGCACTCGAAGAGCCGGGCCAAGAGCAGGTCCCGCTCCTCCCAAAGGGCCAGCTCCTCCTCGTCCTCCACGTCGTCGCTGCCCGGGAGCAGGCGCCGCGCCTTCAGCTCCAGCAATACCGCCGCGATCAGGAGGAACTCGGTCGCCACCTCGAGGTCGACGGCCGGCAGGTGCTCGATCTCGGCCACGTAGGCATCCACGATCGCCGAGAGCGAGACCTGATAGATATCCACTTGCTGGCGGGTGATGAGGTGCAGCAGCAGGTCAAAGGGGCCCTCGAAGACCGCGGTGGAGACCTCATAGGGCATGACGGCGACAATACCGGGAGGCTCCGACGCCACCGCGGCATACGATCTGCGCCGTGACCCGCGTGCTGTCCGGCATCCAGCCCACTGGCGACTTCCACCTCGGCAACTACCTGGGTGCCCTGCGCTGGTGGGTGACCGACCAGCACGAACACGACAGCTATTTCTGCGTGGTCGACCTCCACGCCCTCACCGTCCCGAGGGACCCCGCCGACCTGCGCGCCCAGACCCTGGAATGCGCCACCTTGCTGCTGGCGGTGGGACTCGACCCCGCGGTGTGCACGATCTTCCTGCAGAGCCAGGTTCCCGAGCATCGCGAGTTGTGCTGGCTGCTCGAGTGCACCGCAAGTTACGGCGAGCTCCTGCGGATGACCCAGTTCAAGGACAAGACAGCCAAGGGCGGGGTCGAGTCGGCCCGGGTGGGTCTGTTCACCTATCCCGTGCTGATGGCCGCGGACATCTTGCTGTACGACGCCGATCGGGTACCAGTCGGCGACGACCAGCGACAGCACCTGGAGCTCACCCGCGACCTGGCGCTGCGGTTCAACCAGCGGTACGGCCACACCTTCGTCGTCCCCGAGGCGGCCATACCGCCTGCCGGCCGAGGGGCTCGGATCATGGACCTGCAACAACCGAGGGCCAAGATGTCGAAATCGGCCGAGTCGCCGCAAGGGGTCGTGCTCCTCCTCGACCCGCCCGAAGTGATCGAGCGCAAGATCAAGCGGGCCGTCACCGACATCGACACCGGCCCCGGCGCGGTGCGCTACGACCCCGCCGCCAAGCCGGGCGTCTCGAGCCTCCTGGAGCTGCTCGCCTTGGCCACCGACCGGGCGCCAAGCGACGTCGCCACCGATTACCCGACGGGGCAGTACGGCCCGCTCAAGACCGACACCGCCACCGCCGTGGTCGACCTCCTCGGGCCCATCCAGGCACGGTTCCATGAGTTGACTGCCGAACCGGGAATGGTGGAAAAGATCCTCGCTCTCGGTGCCGACAAGGCACACGCAATCGCCTCGGCCACCTTGCGCCGGACAGAGGAAGCGGTCGGCCTCCTGGCTTGCTAGCCCGCGCCGGGCGGTCAGTCGGCGGTTCTGTTGAGGTCGACGTTCAGGTCGTCCGCGCCCTCCACAGACGTTTGGCGAACGAGGGCCGCGTCGAGGTCGGACCGGCTGAAACGCAGGTGGCCACCCAAGGTGACCTTGTAGGGAAGTCGCCCGGTGCGCGCCCATTGGTACACCGTGTAGACCGGCAGGCCGACGTAGCGTGCCGCTTCCCCACGGCTGAGCAGCTTCTCTGCGGGCGGTCCGGCGGAATCGGATTCCCGGACGGCTGGTAGGTGAGGATCGAGCGGCATGGGCGCTTCTCTCTCGGAGCCGGATCGAAGGGTGCCCGCGAGATAGGGGATTGTTGCGGACGCAAAGAGTAGCAGGGCTACCTACTGCGATCGACGATCGGGCTGTCCTGGCTGGACACGTCCCCGTGGCTCGTCGTCGTCGGCCGCTTTCAAGGCCTCACCAACCGCCGGAGGGACCGACCACCTAGACGGCGGCAGGTGGTGCTCCCTGGCCCAGGCCTCGGTCAGTGCGTCGCTTCCTGCCCTGACGAGGAGGTCGGCACCGAGCGCATCGTGACGCAGGTACCGAGCCATGGCGCCAGACCCCCGGGCGATTCGCTCACGGCCCACCACCAACGCCAGTGCTGTGGTCACCGCCCTCCCGAAGGTTCCCAGGCTGGAGGCAACCTTGCCAACGTCATGGAGGAGGGCTGCGGGAACGGCCTCCGCCGATGCCAGCGGTCCGCTACCCCCCTCGCCTTGAGCGACCCCGGCCGCCACCAGCGCCCGGGCAACCGCCACCGCGTGCCGCCGATCCGGCCCGCTCATCTGAGTCCACAGCTCCTGCTCGCCCGGCTTCAGGAAGGTGCGAGCCCAAGCGTCGTCCTCACGGCCCGGCCCGCCCGGCCGCAGCGATCCCATGAACCGGCGCACTAGATGGGCCGCGCTCCCGAAACCCTGGTTCACCGGTTCAACCGGCCACCAGGCGCACCCACCAGTTCTCGAAGGGAGCTAGCACGTCGTTGATCCAGGCCGGCTTCACCAAGACCACGAGGAGCAGCACGATCACCCCGTAACGGCGCACCTGGTACCAGCCCGGGAGCCACTTCTCGGGCATGAAACGGCCAACGACCGCCGAGCCGTCCAGCGGCGGGATGGGCACCAGGTTGAACACCGCCAGCACGATGTTGATGAAGCCGAAGGCCAGCGGTATGCGCATCGACCACGGCCCGCTGCCGAAGGCCAGGAACGCCGGTCTCTCGAACCGCAGCCACGCGGCAGCGGCCAGCGCCAGCAGCAGGTTGGTCACCGGACCGGTCAGGCTGACCCAGACGGCGTCGTTGGCGGGATGGCGCATCCGGCTGGGATTGACGGGAACCGGCTTGGCGTAGCCGAACACGGCGAGGCCGCTCACCGCCAGGAGGGCGGGAAGGATGAGGGTCCCGAGCAGATCGATGTGGGGAATCGGGTTGAGCGTGATGCGGCCCGCCTTCTTGGCGGTGTCGTCGCCGAATGACAACGCGGCGACCCCGTGGGACACCTCGTGGAGAATGATCGACGGGATGGCGACCGCGAACACCAGCGCCGTGGTGGGCGTGACGATGTGGCGGACCACGACCGCGATTGCCACCACGACCAGGATCACGCCCACGACGATCCGGTCCCGCGTCACCGCCTTATGGTGGCAGGTCCACCGGACAACGGGGACCGGCCGAGTCTAGGTCTCGAAGATCCGGGCTATCGCCGGCTGGCGCAGTTGATGCACATCCGGGCGGCCGGCTTGGCCTCCAAGCGTGCCTCGCCGATCGGCTCGCCGCAGGACTCGCACCGGCCGTAGCTAGCGTCGGCGAATTTGCCCAAGGCGTGCTCTACCTCGGTCAACGTCTCTTGCAGCTTGGTCGCCAGCGCCTCCGCTTCACCGCGCTCAGCGGTCACCTGGCTGGAGTCGGCGAAGTTGGGGTCGTAGTCGACGCCGACGCCGCCGAAGCCAAGCTCAGCAAGACGGGCCCGCAACGAATCGCGCTCTTCTTCCAACAACGCACGCTGTTCAGCGGCCGTCGCGTCGGTCGACGTCATAAGCAGAGTGTAACCCTCGCGTCATCTGGGCGACGCCTCCGTCGGGGGTTTTAGCCGTGTGCCCGAGGGTGGGCGGCCTCGTAGGCCGACCGGAGCCGCTCCGTCGACACCTTGGTGTAGACCTGGGTGGTGGCGATGGACGCGTGCCCCAGCAGCTCCTGAACCACACGGATGTCGGCCCCGTGATCGAGCATGTGGGTGGCGCAGCTGTGGCGCAGTACGTGGGGGGTGAGGCGCTCGCCGAGGCCTACCTTGTCGCCGTAGCCCCGGACGATGCCCCAGGCCCCCTGGCGTGAAAGGCGACCGCCTCGGGCGTTGAGAAACACCGCCTCTGAGTCACCTCGCCGGGCCCAACGGGCCGGCGCCAGGGCGTCTCGGCCATTGGCCGACAACCATTCATCGAGCGCGCCCCGGGCGTAGCGGCCGAGGGGGACCAGCCGTTCCTTGGCGCCCTTCCCGAAGACCCGCACTACGTCGGTATCGAGGGCCAGGTCGTGCAGTGACAGGCCAACCAGCTCCGAGATGCGCATCACGGTCCCGTACAGCAGCTCGAGGATCGCACGGTCGCGCCGGGCCGGGGCGTCCACCCCGACCACGGCGCCGAGCAGGCTCTCCACCTCGCCCTCGGACAGCGCCTTGGGCAAACCTTGGGGGACCTTCGGGTTGCCGACGTCGCCGGTCGGATCGCTGCCGGCGTGGCCCTCGTCGAGCAGGAAGTGGTGCAACGACCGCACCGCCACCATGGCTCGGGCCACGCTGGCCGGGGCTCGGCCTGACGCCCAGAGCGCCGCCAGGTACCGGAGCACGTCGGCCTCAGCGACGGTGTCCAGCGTCAGGCGCTGCTGGCGCAGCCACGCCTCATAGAGGCGCAGGTCGCGTCGGTAGGCAGCAAGGGTGTTGGCGGCCCTGCCTCGCTCCACCGCTAACCACGACAGAAACTCCTCACCGTCCAGGCTGAGTGGCGCCAAAGGCGTCGGTGCGGACCCGGCGGCGCCTTTTCCCGCCTGCAGTTCTTTACCGGCCGGCAAAGGGATCCATGACCGGCTCGCCAAGGGCGTCGGCTACCGCCTGGTTGGTCACCTGGCCGGACACCGTCGAGACCCCCCGCGCCAGCGCCGGGTCGTCGGCCGCCGCCTCCAGCCCCCGGTTGGCGACCGCGACCAGGTAGGGCAGGGTGGCGTTGGTGAGGGCGTAGGTGGAGGTGTGGGGCACAGCACCTGGCATGTTGCCCACCGCGTAGTGGATGACTCCATGGACCTCGTAGACGGGGTCGGTGTGGGTCGTCTCATGCGTCGTGGCCACGCAACCGCCCTGGTCGACCGCCACGTCGACGATCACTGAGCCCGGGCGCATGGTGGCCACCATCTCTTCGGTCATCACGACCGGTGCCCGGCCGCCCGCCACCAGCACCGCCCCGATCACGAGGTCGGCGTCGACAACGGCCCGCTCGATGGCGCCGCGGTTGGACGCCAGGGTCATGATCCGGCCCCGATGGATCTGGTCGACCCAGCGCAGCCGGTCGATGCTCTTGTCCAGCAACAGCACCTCGGCCTCCATGCCCTGGGCGATCCACGCCGAGTTCCAACCCACGTTGCCGGCCCCGAGCACGACCACCCGGGCGGGGCGCACGCCCGGGGCGCCGCCTAGCAGCACTCCCCGGCCACCGTTGGTGCGCTCCAGGTAGTGGGCCCCGACCTGGGTGGCCATCCGGCCCGCGACCTCGCTCATGGGGGCCAGCAGCGGCAGGGATCCGTCGGCGAGCTGCACGGTCTCGTAGGCGAGGCTGGTGGTGCGCGCCGTCAGCAGGGCCCGGGCCACTTCCGGGTAGGCGGCCAGGTGCAGGTAGGTGAACAGCGTCAGGTCCGACCGGAGGTACTGGTACTCCTCCGGCTGGGGCTCCTTCACCTTGACCACCAGCTCGGCGGTCCAGGCGTCCTCGGCCCGGGGCACCAGCTGGGCGCCGGCCCGGGCGAAATCGGCGTCCGGCAACGACGAGCCGTCCCCGGCGCCGCTCTCGACGAGCACCGTGTGGCCGTGGGCGGCCAGCTCCCGGATGCCGTCAGGGGTGACCGATACCCGGTTCTCGGATGACTTGACCTCGGCCGGAACCCCGACGATCACGGAAGCGAGCGTAGCGGTGGCCTGGGACATCGGGGCGGCCCGGCCCGGGCGGCCCTGAGAGCGACGCACGGCCCGGTCCCGCGGCGCCGCCAGCTACCCTCAGCCGCTAGGTGCGAGCATTCCTCCGACGACTGGCGCCGCTGGCGTCCGTGGCGGTGGTGGTGTCGTTGCTGGGCCCTTCGAGAGGGGCAGCGCAGCTCCGGCCGTCCCTGCCCCAGGCGACTCCTCCCCTCCCCTACGCCGCCCAGGTGCCGCTCGTTACCGGCGTCGCCGCGCCCACTGCGGTCGCTGTCGACGCTGCCGGCGAGGTGTACGTCGTGGACCGGGGCCATGGCCGAGTCATCAAGATCACCAAGACCGGGGCGACCCAGACCGTCGCCACGACTGGCATGCCGACGGGGGTGGCCGTCAACGAGTCCGGTGACCTCGTGGTGGTCAGTCAGGGTCCGGCGTCGGTCGTCCTGACGGCTGCGTCCCCGCCCGCGAAGTCGCCTCAGAGCTCCAAAGTGGCAACAATCCCTGCGCCCGCGCCAGCGCCAACCACGATCCCCTTTCCGGGTCTGCGATCGCCCGCCGCGGTCGCCGTCGCCGGCGACCAGACCGTATACGTGCTCGACACCGCCGCCCACCAGGTGCTGATGGCGCCTCCTGGTGGGTCGCCGAAAACTCTCTCCATCCCCGGCTTGCTGGCCCCCGCCGCGATTGCCGTCTCGCCCGCCGGCGACGTGATCATCGCCGACCCCGGCAGCCACCGGGTTGTCGAGCGAACCGCCGGCGGATCGACACAGACGCTGCCCTTCCGGGGCCTGTCCCAACCCGAGGGGGTGGCGGTCGACGCCGCGGGCGATGTCTTTGTAGCCGACGCCGCGTCGGGCCAGGTCCTCGAGCTGGCGCCCGCGGGCGAGGCAGCCTCGACCGTGCCCATCACCGGCCTGTGGCAACCAGGCGGTCTCGCCGTGGACGGGGCGGGCAACCTGTACGTGGCCGACACCGCCGGCAACCGGGTCGTCGAGGTGCTGGCTGCCGCCTCGGGGCCTGCCCGCACCTTCCCCTCGGGCGCCACCGCCAGCCCGTCAGGGATCGCCGTTGACAAAGGAGGCGACGTATTCGTGGCCGACGCGGGCACCGACCAGGTCCTGGAACTGCCGGCCAAGGGCTCCCCCACCGTCCTGCCCTTCCAGGGCCTGTCCGGCCCCGAAGGCGTGGCGGTGGACACGGTCGGAAACGTCTTCGTAGCCGACACCGCCAACGACCGTATCGTCGAACTGGCCCACGGAGCCGCCAGCCAGACCGTCCTTCCGTTGCACGGCCTCAACCACCCCCACGGGGTGGCGGTGGACATTTTCGGCGACGTCTTCGTGGCCGACACTGGCAACAACCGCATCCTCGACTTCACCTCCGCCCATCTCCAGCTTGCCCTGGCCATGCCCCTGAACCAGCCCCAAGGCCTGGCCGTGGACCCGATCGGCGATGTCTACGCGGCCGACAGCGCTGACGGAAGGGTGGTCGTGCGGGCCACCCAGGGGGCGATCGCCGTGCTGCCCTTGCCGAACCTGGTGTTCCCCACCTCAATCGCCATCGACGGCGCCGGAGACCTGTTCATCGCCGACCCCTACGCCGGCCGCATCGTCGAGCTGCCCGTCGGCGGGGTGGCCACCACGGCCCCGTTGGACGCCCTGGCCCGACCCGGGGCACTGGCGGTCGACGCGGCCGGCGACCTCTACGTGGCGGATGCCCAGTCCAACGAGGCGGTCAAGGTCCCCGTGGACGAGGCAACGTTCACCTACCCGACCAACGGCCTGGTAGGCGTGGACGTGCACCAGCCCTTCCAGTGGACCGGGGTCCCGAGCGCCTCGGCCTACGACATGGTTATCGGGACTTCACCTCAGGGTGCTCAGCTGTTCAACTCCGGCGTCCTCCCCGCCAGCCAGACCTCAATCCAGGTGCCGGCTCTGCCCTTCGGCGAAGCCCTCTACGCGACCCTCTTGACCCAGAAGGGTGGCCGCTTCACCTCCTTCGAGGGCATCGAGTTCTCGGTGGCGCCGGTCGGGGCCAGCTTCACCTATCCCCACAACGGCGACAACGGCGTGGACACCACCAAGCCGTTCTCCTGGACCGACGTCCTCGGGGTGAAGGGGTACACGCTCACCATCGGCACCACGCCGGGCGCCGACGACGTGCTCGACAGCCGGATCCTGCCCGCCACCCAATCGTCGCTCGACACCGGCGCCCTCCCGCCGGGGGTCCCGCTGTACGCCGCCTTGCGGACCGAGGCCAACGGCGTCTTCGGCCCGCCCCAGTCCATCGTCTTCACCGCCGCCCCCGGTGAAGCCACCTTCAGCTATCCCTTCAACGGCCAGGCCGGCGTGAGCCCTTCCCATCCCCTCACCTGGACGACCATCCCCGAAGCGCAGGGCTACCTGCTCACCATCGGCACCACGGTGTACGGCACGAACCTGCTGAAGTCGGCTCCGCTGCCGCCCGCCCAGTCCTCCTACCCCCCACCGGCGCTGCGACCGCTCACCACCTACTACGCCACCTTGCTGACCGAGGTCAACGGGAAGTACTCCCGCTCGACCACGATCGGCTTCACAACCGGGTAAAGGCAGCTGGCAATCAGGGCATGGAAGCCAGCGCGTCGCGTGCCAGGGTGAGACCGATGATGGTCTTGGCGTCGACGATCTCGCCACCACGGATCATGGCCGCCACCGCGTCGAGCGGTACCCGCTCCACGGTCATGAACTGCTCCTCGATCCCATGCGCCTCCGGCTCGGTGGGCGCCAGCTCCCGGCCCAGGTATACGAAGGAGTGTTCGTCGCAGAACCCCGGCGAGTTGTAGAACTCGGCCAGCAGCTCCAGGCGCCCGGCGGTCAGGCCGACCTCCTCGGCCAGTTCACGCTGCGCCGTCTCCTCGGGCGGCTCGCCGGTGACGTCTCGCTTGCCCGCCACCACCTCCAGCAGCTCCCGATCGACGGCGGCCCGGTACTGGCGAACGAGAACCACCTCGAAGGTGCCATCCTCCCCCTCGACGACCGGTACCACCGACACCGCGCCGGGGTGGTGTACCACGTCCCGCTCGAACTGCCGCCCGTCGGGCGCTTCGAAGGTCGCGCTGACGACGGTGATCAACGAGGTCTGATACCGCTGCTCCTCGCCGAGGGGACGGAAGCCTGGGCTCACCGGCCTGCCCTAGCGGGTGGCGCCGGTCGGGTCGGCCGCCGGTGCCAGGGAGTGCAGCATCGACACGTCAAGCAAGCGCGGCATCCGCCCCTCGGCGCGGGCCAGCGCTTTGCCCACCAACTCCCGAAACAGGGGGTGGGGCCGGTCTGGTCGGCTCTTGAACTCCGGGTGAGCCTGGGTACCGATCCACATCGGGTGCCCTGGCAGCTCCACGAACTCCACCAGCCGCTCGTCGGGGGAGGTCCCGCTGCACACCAGCCCGGCATCCTCCAGCCGCCGGCGGTATCGGTTGTTGACCTCGTAGCGATGGCGATGCCGCTCGAAGACCACCGTGTCGTCGTAGGCCCGGGCTACCTGGCTGCCGGGCCGCAATCGGGCCACGTAGGCGCCAAGCCGCATGCTGCCGCCCATGTCCACGATGTCACGCTGCTCGTCCATCAGGTCGATCACCAGGTGCGCCGACGACGGGTCGAACTCACGCGAGTTGGCCCTGGTCAGCCCGCAGACGTTGCGGGCGTACTCGATGACCATGACCTGCAGACCGAGGCACAGCCCGAGGCAGGGGATGTCGTGCTCCCGGGCGTAGCCGGCGGCCGCGATCTTTCCCTCGACACCGCGCTCGCCGAAGCCGCCGGGGATCACCACGCCGTCGAGGTCGTGGAGCCGGCCGTCGGCCAGGAGCCCCTCGACCTCCTCGGCCTGGATCCAGTCCAGCTCGATCTTGGCCCCGTGGAAATAGCCGCCGTGGCGCAGCGCCTCCCCGACCGACAGGTAGGCGTCGGGCAGGTTCACGTACTTGCCGATGAGGCCGATACGCACCGGACGGGTAGCGGCCTCGACCCGTTCCACGAGCCGCTCCCAATCACTGAGGTCGAGGGGGCGGCTGGTGTCCTCGAAGTGCAGCAACCGGCACACGTAGGAGTCGAGCCCCTCCTCGTGCAGAGCGAGGGGGATCTCGTACAGGTTTGGGGCGTCCACGCACGACACGACGGCTTCAATGGGCACGTCGCACAACAGCGAGATCTTTCGCTTCAAGCCCGAGGAGATGGCTCGGTCGCTGCGACAGATGATGACATCGGGCTGGATGCCCCGACTGCGGAGCTCAGTCACCGAGTGCTGGGTCGGCTTGGTCTTCTGCTCACCGGACGGGCCGAGGTAGGGCACCAGGGTGACGTGGACGTAACAGACGTTGTCCCGGCCCACGTCCTTGCGGAACTGCCGGATGGCCTCGAGAAACGGCAGGATCTCGATGTCACCGACCGTGCCGCCGACCTCGGTGATGACCACGTCGACGGCGTCGTCGGCCAGCCGCAGGATGCGGCTTTTTATCTCGTCGGTGATGTGCGGGATGACCTGCACCGTCTTGCCCAGGAAGTCGCCGCGCCGCTCCTTGGCGATCACCGACTGGTAGATCGACCCCGTGGTGGCGTTGGACTCCCGCTTCAGGTTCACGTCGATGAACCGCTCGTAGTGCCCGAGGTCGAGGTCGGTCTCCCCGCCATCCTCGGTGACGAACACCTCACCGTGCTCGAAGGGGTTCATGGTCCCTGGATCGACATTGATGTAGGGGTCCAGTTTCTGCATCGTCACCCGTAGTCCGCGGCTCTTCAGCAGCCGCCCAAGCGACGACGCCGTCAGACCCTTGCCCAGCGAACTGGCCACACCACCGGTGACGAAGATGTGCTTCGCCATCAACGCTCCTCCCGCTCAGCAACCAAAACATGGTCGCCACGGGGGCGGCCGACCCAGGCTACCTCGCCCCGCCACCCCGTTGGCGGATCGCACCACCAGACGGCCGGCTATCCATGGCGCCCGCGATCAGGTGCCACCAGTCGTCGTCGCCCTATTTGGCGCCCTCGCGGGAACTGGTGCCAAAATTCCGCGTGATCACGCGCTCAAGCGCCACCAGTTCGGAGTGAACGTCCTACGACGGCCAGAAGCTCCTCCGCGTGGCGACGGGCGGTTTCACTCCCGGGTTGGCCCGAGAGCATGCGGGACAGTTCGAC
>JBOGGN010000164.1:0-2296 GCA_050744165.1 Acidimicrobiales bacterium
GGCTTACATCGAGTTCGCCACCACCGGCGTGCAGATGCTCGGACCCGCCCTTAGTCCGAAGGTAACTATTCAGGTGCCCTGAGCAGCTGAGGAGCACCTCCAAGAAAATCTTCGCCAAGTGGCAGGAATCGCGCGAGGAGTCGCGAAAATCCTTGCGTGAGCGAGGATCGGCCCGGCTACGAGGAACTGGAGGCCCGCAACGACGCCATCGAGGCTGAGAACGCGGCCCTGCGGGAGCTGGTCGATCAGCTGAGGGCGCGCCTCGTCGAGCTGGAACGCCGTGCCGGGCGCAACTCCAACAACTCCTCTCTGCCGCCTTCGCGCGACGATCAGGCCGCTCGGGAGGAGCGGACCAACCGCGCCGCCCGACGCCGAGCGGCCCGGGAGGCGAAGCGAAAGCCGGGCAAGCAGCCCGGGGACCCCGGCACCCACCTGGCCCAGGTCACCGACCCCGACGAGGTGATCGACCACGTTCCCACCCATTGCGGGGATTGCGGTCGCTCGCTGGCGTCGGCCGAGGTGACCGGCACCGAGGTCCGCCAGGTCTTCGACTTGCCCGAGCGCCGTCGCCAGGTGACCGAGCATCGCGCCGAATGGCGAGCCTGTGTCTGCGGATGTGAGACCGGCGGAGCCTTCCCGCCCGAGGCCGCCGCCCCCGCCGTGTGGGGACCGAGGGTGCGGGCCTATGGGCTGTATCTCATGAACCGCCAGCTCATCCCCGTCGACCGGGCCGCCGAGCTCATGTCGGACCTGTTGGGCGCCCCGGTCTCCACCGGGTTCCTGGCCGGGCTGGCCAAGACCGCCGCCGCCGGACTGGAGGACTTCAGTTCCACCCTGGCCGATCAGGTGGCGGGCGCCGAGGTGGTGAACGTCGACGAGACCGGCTCCCGGGTGGCGCAGGCCAAGTGGTGGTGGCATGTGGCGTGCACCGAGTGGTTCACCTTCTTGGGCATCCACCGCCGTCGGGGAGTAGAAGCCACCGACGACTTCGGGATCCTCCCCCGGTTCAGGGGCACCCTGGTGCATGACCGCTGGGCGCCCTACTGGCGCTACACCGAGGCCGCCCACGCCATCTGCAACGCCCACATCCTGCGCGACCTCGAAGACGTCGCCGCCTATCCCACCCAGGCCGACTGGGCCAGCGCCATGGCCGACCTGCTGGTCGATGCCAAGCGAAGATCAGAGGCCGCGGGGGCGGCCGGCCTGGATGAGGTGCCGGTCGGCCAGCGTCGCTGGCTGCGCGGGCGCTACAACGCCGTTCTGGCCGAGGCCTTCGAGGCCAACCCCGAGCCCCGTCGCCGCAAGCGCAACGCCGCCGAGCGTGCTTCATACAACCTGGCCGTTGCCCTGGAGGACCACGCCGATGAGGTCCTCTTCTTCCTCTCGGACCTGCGCGTGCCGTTCGACAACAATCGGGCCGAGCGTGATCTGCGGATGGCCAAGCTCCAGCAGAAGATCTCAGGCTGCTTCCGCACCGAGGCCGGAGCCCGGAACTTCGCCCGGGTGCGCAGCTACATCGAGACGGGCCGCAAGCACGGCCTCAACCCCGTCGACCTGCTTATCGACCTATTCATGGGTCAGCCCTGGCGCCTCCCGCCCGCTGTGACCTGAATAGTTACGGCCAACCTAATCAGTTCCTCGATCGGTGGCGTCACGGTCTCACAAGCGGGCGCCTTCAGGAGAGTTGCAGCCTGCCCGACCAGCGCGTCGAAGCGGTCGGTCGGGACCCCGTCGGAGACCAGCCACGTGCGAATTGATGACAAGTAGTCACAACCCTCAGACACCAGAGAACGGAGTGCTGCACCAGTCGCACCGTATTGATGGATCTGGCTCCGGGCCCACTCCCATCGCGCGCCATCTTCGAGCAAAGCCCGTGCTGCAGGCGGCAGCAGTGCTCGGCCGAGTTGCCCGGAGCAGGCGCCAGCCAGGATCATGAGATGGGCGTATGCAAGCTGGAAGGAATTCCAGGCGAGCGTGGTGCCAGGATCCGGGTCGCGAAGATGGCGCCTCGCCTCCACGCCGAGGATCTCCGCGGCAGCGACGAATCCCTGACCCAGCGTGCTCATCATCTCGGCCGCCTGGGGCATGAACTGGATGTCCGATGTGCGGACCAGCGGTGTGCCTCGTCGACCTCTTGCAGGGCGTCGGATCTGCTTGGCCGAACCCATGGGCAGCCCGTGCAGGGCGCTCGCTGACCTCGCGATCGTCCTCGCGCAGTTCGTAAGACGACGCTCCGTCTCCGAGTCTGGATCAAGCACCGCGATCACTACGGCGACCGTTGATGCGGCCGCGACGT
>JBOGGN010000165.1:0-10011 GCA_050744165.1 Acidimicrobiales bacterium
ACCGCTGGCTGCGCTTCGCCGACAACGAGCTCAAGTGGCGGACTGACAAGGTCGGCATCCCGATGGGCCCCCTAGGCCACTTCCTGCACGACTCCCTGGGGATCGGCAACTCCGCCAACGTCATCGCCCCCCACGGCGTGAAGTTTCTGGGCCGAGGGAAAATCGTCATCAGTGCCAACACCATCGAGAACGTGATCTTCTACATCATCTATGGGGTCTTCATCGTCGGCCATGTGTCCCTGTTCATGTGGTGGAACAAGCGGGGCAAGAAGACCCAGCCCGCCGCCCTCGAGAAGACCTCGGCCTACGGCCGGCCGCTGGTCAAGACCTCATGACTTCCATGAACCACCCGACTCTCACGCCTCGCAGGAAAGAAGCGACCTATGGCTCGTACTGACGCCAACCCCCCGATGCCAAGCTTTCCCGGCGACTACGTGCTCGCCGAGATCGAGACCTCCGACCTGACCAAGGCCGTCAAACCCAAGCAGTTCCTGCACATCGACCAGTCAGAGTGCATCATGTGCGAGGGCTGTGTCGACATCTGCCCCTGGAAGTGCATCCACATGCTGGCCGCGGGCACCGTGGTCGACTCGGTAGACACCGATATCCCCGGCGACGACCCCAACGACCACGTGGTGTTCATCGTGGACGAAGATGTCTGCACCCGCTGCGGTCTCTGCGTGGACCGCTGCCCGACGGGCGTGATCATCATGGGTAAGGCGGGGGTGGCCGCCCGTGACGGCGATCCCCACGGGCGGGACAACAAGCATGGCTACTCCTACGGCATGCGGTTCTAGCGAGACTCGAGGAGACTGAGCGTGGCGAGACTGTTCGGACTCGGCGGCCGAGGCGGGTCCTCGGCTGACGAGGCCAAGGAACGCAAGACACCTGGCGAACGCATGTCGGAGGGCATGAACTGGTTCCAGGGGTCCCAGTTCGCGACCTCGGTGTTCCGGCCGGGCTCCATCTTCCGCAAGGGCTACACCGACAGCCCACGTAACCGCTCCTACGTGATCATGAACAGCGTGCTGTACCACCTCCACCCCGTGAAGGTGAAGCGCCACGCGGTGAAGGTCAGCTACACCCTGTGCCTCGGTGGCCTGTCCTTCTTCCTCTTCATCCTGCTCACGGTCACCGGTATCTTCCTGATGTTCTTCTACCAGCCGTCGGCGGCCGCCGCCTGGGGCAACATCCACAGCCTCCAGACGGCCGTGACCTTCGGTCTCCTGGTGCGCAACATGCACCGATGGGGCGCCCACCTGATGGTGCTCACCGTGTTCCTGCACATGGCCCGGGTCTTCTACCACGGGGCCTACAAGCCGCCGCGGGAGTTCAACTGGATCATCGGGATCTTCCTCTTGCTGCTCACCCTGCTGCTGTCGTTCACCGGCTATTTGCTTCCGTGGGACCAGCTCTCGCTATGGGCGGTCACGGTGGGCACCAACATGATGGGCTACACGCCGGTGTTCGGGAGCCAGATCCAATACGTCCTGATCGGCGGCTCGACCATCGGCAACCAGACCCTCCTGCGATGGTACGTGCTGCATGTGTTGATGTTCCCGTTTGTTATCGTGATTTTCATGGCCGTTCATTTCTGGCGAGTCAGAAAAGACGGCGGCATATCGGGGCCCCTGTAGGTGGAGGCTGTTATGGAGACTCTGACCTTGGAGAGTGGTCGTGGCTGAGGTTCCCGAACACCTTCTGAAGCGCGCCGCCGAGCGCAAGGCGGCCCTGGAGGCACAGAAGAAGGCCGCGGCCGAAGGCTCGGGCGACGCCCCCGCGAGCGCCGCCGGTACCACCGACGCCGACATCGCGGCATCCAACGCGGAAGCTGAGAAGACGGGAAAAATCCCGGCCCATCTCTTGGCTCGCAGTGCCGAGGCCAAGGCCAAGGCGTCGGCTGAGGGAGGCGCCACCTCCGAGGGCGGCGGCGGTACGGCGACGGCCACTGCGCCGGCACCGGCCACCCCTGGTGGCGCGGCCGCGGCCCGAACCGCAGGCGCTCAGCCAGGTGGTGCCGGCCTCGTGGGGCCCGCGGGACACACCCAGCGGTTGCTCACCGTTGTCAAGGCGGGCTCAATCCAGGACGTCAAGGCCACCCCGACCGACAAGGTCAACGTGTGGCCCCACCTGCTGGTGGTCGAGTTCGTGGCGGCGCTGTCGATGACCGCAGCCCTGCTGGTGTTCTCCACGTTCGTCAACGCGCCCCTGCTGGGCCAGGCCAACTTCAACCTGACGCCCAACCCGTCCAAGGCGCCGTGGTACTTCCTCGGGTTGCAGGAACTTCTGACCATGTTCCACCCCGAGGTTGCCGGTGTCATGCTTCCCGGGATGGGCCTGATCGGTCTCGGGATGGCGCCCTACCTCGACAAGAACCCCAGCCACAAGCCTGAGGACCGCAAGGTCGCCATCTGCACCTTCACGTTCTTCATGACGTTCTGGGCGATCCTGGTGATCATCGGATCGATCTTCCGGGGAGAGGGACAAAACTTCGTCCTGCCGTGGCGCCAGGGCGTCCACGACATCTTCGACCTGTGAGCGCCGACCTCAGAAGGGCTGTCGCAAGAAAGGTGGCTGGCAGGCTGTGAGCCCAACCTTGGTCCTTATCATCGCCATTGCTGTCCTCATCGTGCTGGCCCTGATCCTGCTGGTGAGCACCAGCGGCCGGAGGGACCGCCAATCGGCGCTCGGGGTGATGTCACGCGAGACCCGCCGGGCCGATCGCAGCCTGGAGACGACCGGCGGCCTCGACGCCACGGCGGAGGTCCCGGCAGTCACCGGCAAGGCGGTCGAGCGAGCCGCCGTGTTGGAACGCACCGGCGGTTCCGGCGTGGCCGTGATCACCCGGGCGTCGCCGCCCGCCACCACGGGGCCCATCGATCCTGAGACCTACGGCCAGACCCGGCGGCAGTTCCTCAACCGGGGGGTCGTGGCGTTGATGATCGCCAGCCTGGGTGGCTTCGGCGCTGCCTGCCTCGGGTTCTTGTGGCCGGCCGTCTCGGCGGGCTTCGGCGGGAAGATCACCGCGGGGACGATCAGCGACATCCAGAAAACGCTGGATACCAAGACTCCCTTCTACAACCCGGTCGGTCGTTTCTATATCAACCCCTACCCCACCGACGCGGGGACCCTGGCCAAGGCCAAAAAGGTGTACTCGCCCGCGCTGCTGCCAGCCATGGAGGCGGGGTACGTGATCCTCTACCAGCGCTGCGTCCACCTCGGCTGCCGCGTCCCTTGGTGCCAGAGTTCGCAATGGTTCGAGTGCCCCTGCCATGGTTCGAAGTACAGCCGCGTGGGCGAGCAGCGCCACGGGCCCGCTCCCCGAGGTCTGGACCGCTTCGCGGGCAGCGTCTCCGGTGGGTCGATCACCGTCGACACCGGCACCATCTTCGTGGGCCCGCCGATCGGGACCAACACCAGCGGCCAAGGCCAGGACGGGCCTCACTGCTCGTGACGGCCTCCTCAGCCGTACCGGTGTCACCGGCCGATTTGCGGTCACACCTGCCTCTTTGGGCAGGATGTGCCTGATGGCTGAGGGCCCCTCGCTGCCGTGATCGTCGCCGCCACAATTGCCCAGAAACTGGGCACGGTTCTTGCCATCGCGCTCGTCGTCGGCTGGGTCATCTTCATTGTCGCCCACAGCCTGCGCGGCTCCTACCGGGCAGGCGACGAGGTGCGCTTGGCCCCCAACCGCAAGCCGTACTACGACGACGACCAGCTGGAAGGTCCGAAGCTGGAGCGGGCCCTCGGGATGGCCCTCATCCTGTTGGTGATCATCGCCATCGGCCTGCCCCTGTACTGGTTGAACGAGTCTCGGCGGGAAAACGGCGCCCTCAAGGCCTTCCACAAGCAGGGTGTTGAGGTCGGCTTCTCCTTGTTCCAGCCCGCCACCTCGACGCTGGCGGCCAACGCCCACCTGAACGAGCTGCACTTCGGCTGCGCCGGTTGCCACGGTGCCACCGGGGGCGGGGGCGCCACCACCTTCAGTATCACCACGCCACTGGGCGCCACCCAGACCGTCACCTGGCAGGTGCCAGCGCTGAACACGGTGTTGCTGCGCTTCACCCCGGACACCGTCTACGACATCATCGACTACGGGCGGGCCAACACCCCGATGCCTGCCTGGGGCCTCGACGGCGGCGGGCCGATGAACGACCAGCAGATCACGGACCTGGTCCAGTACCTGCAGAGCATCCAGCTGACCCCGGCGCAGGCGCAGAAGGCCGACGCCAGCCTTGGGACCAACGGCCAGGCAATCTTCAACGCCATGTGCGCCCGCTGCCACACCAAAGGCTATTCCTACAGCCAGCCGGATCAGACCGCTGGTGGCGCCTATGGGCCCAACCTGACCGGGGGCGACGAGTTGCGCCAGTTCCCCAACGTGTCCGACCAGATTGACTATGTCACCAAGGGCGCCGCCTACGGCAAGGCCTATGGCGCCCGGGGCATTGGCAGCATGGCCCCCGACCCCGAGTTGGTGGCGGGCACGGTGGGTGCCGCCATGCAGGGCGGCGGCATGCCCATGTTCGAGAACATGCTGTCGACCGACCAGATCGCATCCGTCGTCAACTACGAGCGAGGTCTGTAGTTGCTGTCCGCCGCCGCCATCGGATGGGACCCCTTCGTGCGAGGGATTCTCATCATCATCATCTTCATCCTGGTGCTGCCCGGCACCGTCTACCTGGTCCTTTTGACCGACGTCGGCGCCCGCCTGGGTTTCCTCCTGATCGCGGCCGGCATGGCGGGGATGATGGTGATCCTGTCGCTGCTGTGGATCTGCCTCGACTCCTCGGCCGACATCGGCCGGCCCAACTCCTGGCACCCTGCGGAGATCATTACCGGTGACTTCTCAAGCCAGGTCACCGTCAACTCAGCCAAGTCGTTACCGCTCAACAACTTGAACAATGGGACCAAACCGCCCGTGAAGGCGCTCAAGACAGAGCATTGGTACTGGCCGATCCAGTCGTGCAACGACAACTCCTGGCACAAGATCGACCCCGCCCTCTTGTCCGATCCCGAATCGGAGTCGGACACTGTGCTAGCCAACACGACCGGGGTGAAATATGGCCCCGGCATCACCAGCCCCTTCAGCGCCACCACCGACTACGTGTACATCGACGGCTACCGCAAGGGCCAGAACAGCGGCTGCCTGTTCGCCTGGAGCCGCCACAAGGTGTACATCCCCTTCGCCCGGGGGGTAGATGTGGTCGTGCTCCGGGTCAAGCCGGTCCTGCCGAGCCTTACCCTGTCGTCGGCCCCGCCGACAGCCGAGGCCAACCCCAACGCCCCGTACACCTACGTGATTCTGGAGCGCAACCTGGGTTCGGTCCGGGAACCGCAGTTCTTGGTCCTGATCAGCTGCTCGATCATTTTCGGCCTGCTCTGCTACGTGCTCCATGTCTGGGAGAAGGAGATTGAGCGGCGCAAGGAGGAGGAGGAGGGCAAGGGTGCCGCCGGCGGTCCCGGGGGAACCGGAGCGGGCGGAGCCAGCGGCTCGGGCGGTGGCGCCGGGCAGCGCCAGCCGGTCGGCGCCGCGGTCTGAGTAAGCCGTCCCGTTAGAGGCCGACCCGGCAGGGAGCGCCCGCTACCGGGGCTGAGTCGCCCTACCCAGATCCCCTCAGGCGGTCACAGACTAGGGTGGCAAGTGTGGGAACAGCGCAGTATCTCCCGATTGTTGTGCTGCTGATACTGGCGACGGGTTTCGCCGGGTTCTCCCTCGTTGCGTCCCGGATGCTCGGTCCGAAGAAACCAACCGCAGCCAAGATCGCCCCCTACGAGTGTGGGATCGTGCCCATGCGCCAGCCGGCGCAACGGTTCCCGGTGCGGTTCTACCTGGTGGCGATGATCTTCGTGATCTTCGACATCGAGATCATCTTCATCTATCCCTGGGCGGTCATGTACCGCCAGCTGGCGACCTTCGGGCTGGCCGAGATGATCGCCTTCTCGATCGCGGTCCTGGTGGCCTTCGTGTACCTGATCTCGGGCGGCGCCCTTGACTGGGGCCCGCCCAAGCGAGTGGCGACGCTGACTTCGACCGAGCGCGTCTTCACCACGACCGCCAGCGTCCGCCGGGTGCCTCGGCCCGAGGCGCTGCTGGCCGGGGAGCCAGTGGAAGGCACCAGCACCGAGCCAGCCGAAGAAGCCGAGGGGACCAAGGCCGGCGACGCTCCGAAGGCGCCAGAACCGGTCCCGGCGGCAAGCGGGCGCTGAGCGGCCATGGGACTCGAGGACCTCAACCACAACTTCCTCACGGCGCGGATCGAGGACATGGTCAAGTGGGCTCGGAAGAGTTCCATGTGGCCGGCGACCTTCGGGCTGGCCTGCTGCGCCATCGAGATGATGTCGACCGGTGCTGCCAACTTCGACCTGGCCCGCTTCGGTATGGAGGTGTTTCGAGCCTCGCCCCGCCAGGCCGATCTGATGATCGTCGCCGGCCGGGTCAGCCAGAAGATGGCCCCCGTGCTGCGCAATGTCTACGACCAGATGATGGAACCGAAGTGGGTCATCTCGATGGGTGTGTGCGCCTCCACAGGCGGCATGTTCAACAACTACGCCGTCGTCCAAGGCGTCGACCAGGTGGTCCCCGTCGACGTGTATGCCCCAGGCTGCCCGCCGGGGCCCGAGACGCTCATTCACGCCATCCTCACGCTGCATGCCAAGGTTCTCGAAGGCGCCATCACCCGCCGGCCGGTCACCGCCGGCGAGGCGTCATGAGCACGCAGTCAGCCGCCAACCAGGAGACCTCCCCCGAAGAGCAGGCCCCGGCCCCGCCGCCGCAGCTGCACGGGTGGCCGGTGGTCGACTCCCACGGCCAGGCGGTGGTGCACTGCACCCGCGATGGCTATATCGAGTTGATGACCGCCCTCAAAGCCGACGGCTTCGACATGTGCGTCGACGTCTGCGGCGTCGACTACCTGTCGCACCCGGTGCGCGACGCTCCGGCGCCGGTCACGCCGGAGCGCTTCGAGGTCGTCGTCAACCTGCGCTCTGTCGACAAGCAGGTCCGGGTCCGCGTCCGCGCCCAGGTGCCCGAGTCCGACGCCAGCATCGCCACCTTGTTTCCGCTGTGGGCGGGCAGCGAGGCGCCCGAGCGGGAAGCGTACGACATGTTCGGGATCGTGTTCGTCGGCCACCCCGACCTCAGCCGGATCCTCATGCCCGAGGACTGGGAGGGATACCCGCTGCGCAAGGACTACGCCGTGGGGCGCATCCCGGTTCAGTTCAAGGAAGCACCCTCCCCCCGTTGAGCACCCCCCTCTTGAGTACCGCCCTCTTGAGTACCGCCCTCTTGCGTACCCCCCCTGGTGACAACCCCCCTCGTAAACCCCCATCTGGGTTGGCACCTCACCCCTCCGCTCCGCGAATATCACGCAGCGAATGGCACGGCTGACGCCTGAGAACACCGAGCGGGCGCACGACCTCATGGCGCTCTACCCCCAGCCGCGCTCGGCCCTGATCCCGATGCTGCACCTGGCCCAGGAGCAGGACGGCTACCTGACCGCCGATGGCATGGGTCACATCGCGGAGTTGCTGGGGTTGACGGCCGCCGAGGTGCGAGGGACGGCCAGCTTCTACGACATGCTCTTCCTTGAGCCCATCGGGAAGTACCTGTTGTGCGTCTGCACCAACATCGCCTGCATGTTGAACGGCGCCTACGAGCTGTTGGAACACGCCGAGGAGACCCTCGGCGTCAAGGCAGGCGGCACCACAACCGACGGCATGTTCACCGTCGAGGAGTTCGAGTGCCTCGCCCTGTGCGGCAACGCACCGTGTTTGACCGCCAACTGGCGCTTCTTCGGCGACCTGACCCCAGAGAAGTTCGACGCCCTCGTCGACGACCTGCGGACCGGCCGTCTGGCCGACGACGTTCCCGAGCACGGCACCCTGTGCCGGGTTCCGCGCAGCGTCGGCCTCCCGGCGGGGGTGCCGAAGGGCCCCAGACCACCGATGCCGCCCAGCCCGACGCAGGAGGGGATGACCACCGCCACGGCGCCCAAGGGACCCGGCGGAGCCGGAGGAGCCGGAGGAGCCGGCGGAGCCGGCGGAGCCGGCGGAGGCAAACCATGACCGTCACCGACGCCCCCAAGATCGTCACCCGCCACCTGGCCAACCCGGAGAGCTGGACCCTGCGCAGCTACCTGGCGGCCGACGGCTACCAGGGCCTGCGTAAGGCCTTGAGCATGAAGCGCGAGGACATCCACGAGGAGGTCAAGAAAGCCTCCCTGCTCGGCCGCGGCGGCGCCGGCTTCCCCGCGGGCCAGAAATGGGCCATGTTGCGCAAGGCCGAGCCGGTCTACCTGGTGGTCAACGGCGACGAGTCTGAGCCCGCCACCTTCAAGGACCACATGCTGATCGAGCAGGACCCCCACGAGATCATCGAGGGGTCGCTCATCACGGCGTTCGTGATCGGCGCCTCCCGGGTGTTCATCTTCGTGCGGGGCGAGTTCGCCCTGGGCCTCGAACGCATGACCCAGGCGGTCAACGAGGCCTACCAGTACGGCGCCATCGGCCCGGACATCTTTGGCTCGGGGTGGTCGATCGACCTGATCGTGCACCCGGGGGCGGGCGCTTACATTTGCGGCGACGAGACTGGGCTCCTTGAGAGCCTGGAGGGCAAGCGGGGCTTCCCGCGGATCAAGCCCCCCTATTTTCCCGCTGCCTTTGGCCTCTACCAGGCGCCGACGGTGGTCAACAACGTCGAGACCATGTCCAACATCCCCTGGGTGGTGCTCAACGGAGGCGACGCCTTCATCGCCCTCGGCGACAACCGCAGTCGGGGCACCCGGATCTTTTCGGTGTCGGGCCACGTGAACCGGCCGGGCAACTACGAGGTGGAGATGGTCAAGACGACCTTCCGCGACCTGTTCTACGACCCCGCCTACGGGGGCGGGATACGGGACGGCCACGAGCTGAAGGCCTTCATCCCGGGCGGCGCCTCCTCACCGTGGTTGGGACCCGACAAGCTGGACGTCCCGCTGGACCAAGACGAGGTCGGCAAGCTCGGCACCATGCTCGGATCGGGCTCCATCGTGGCCATGGACGACACCACGTGCATGGTGCGGGCCGCGTGGCGGCTGTGCCGGTTCTTCCACAAGGAGTCGTGCTGGCAGTGCACCCCCTGCCGGGAGGGGGCGGGGTGGTTGGAGAAGATCCTGCAGCGCATCGAGGCCGGCCGGGGCCGGGAGGACGATCTCGACCTGTTGCTCGACGCCTGCGACAACATCGCCCCCGGCCTCAGCTGGCCGCCGAAGCAGACCACGATCTGTCCTCTCGGGCCGTCGATTCCCTCCCCGATCGTGTCGGGCGTGCGGATGTTCCGCGACGAGTTTCTGACCCATATCAAGGAAGGGGCGTGCCCCTTTGCCGGCTAAGCCTCCTCCGGAGAAGGTCACGATCACCCTCGACGGCCGCCCGGTGGTGGCCAACAAGGGGGAGATGATCATTGCCGCCGCCGAGCGCGCCGGGGTGTACATCCCCAGGTTCTGTTACCACCCCCGGATGAAGCCGGTGGGGATGTGCCGCATGTGCCTGGTCGAGGTGGTCGGCCCCCGCGGCCCGGCATTGACCCCGGCCTGCTTTTTCGCGGTCGCCGACGGCCAGGTGGTCAACACCACCACGCCGGCAGTCAAGAAGGCCCAGGACGGGATCCTCGAGTTCCTGCTGGTCAACCATCCTCTTGATTGCCCGGTATGCGACAAGGGCGGCGAGTGCCCGCTGCAGGACCAGACCCTCGCCTACGGGCCCGGCGAGACGCGCTTTGTAGAGGAAAAGCGGCACTGGGCCAAGCCCATCGCACTTTCCGACCTGGTGCTGCTGGACCGAGAGCGCTGCATCCAGTGCGCCCGCTGCACCCGCTTCGCCGACGAGATCGCCGGCGAAGCAGAGATCGACTTCGCGGCGCGCGGCGACGTCCTTGAGGTAGCCGCTTTCCCCTCGAAGCCCTTCTCGTCCTACTTCGCCGGCAACACCGTCCAGATCTGCCCGGTTGGCGCGCTCACCGCCCCGCCGTAC
>JBOGGN010000166.1:0-6255 GCA_050744165.1 Acidimicrobiales bacterium
CCTTCGATGGCCCGCTCGACCAGCATGAGGGTGGATTCGGACACCACCGTCGGGTTGCCCCCCGCCCGGTTGCACCGGCTGATCTCGCTCTCGGGCCGGAACCGGCTCCAGATGGCGTCAAGGTGATCGACTTGGGCGCGGGCGGTCATTGCCAATCCGGGGGGGCCGCCCACCACCACCACCTGGGCCACACACCCCATGGCCGGGAACTTGAGTTCGTCGCTGTTCATGGGTGGCTCGGGCTGGTCTTGATCGTGATCGGGGTGATGATCGGGGTTGTCGTCGGCACCGCGACCGTCGTTCGGGTCGTGGTCGGGGTGACGACAGGAGCCGGCGGGGCGGTTACGACCGGAGAGGGAGCGGCGGTGTTGATGGTGGTCGGAGTGGGCGCCGTCACCGGTGCCACCGCGACCGGCTTCGGCGTGGCGATGGTGACGACGGGTGTCGCCGCTCGCGGCGCCGTCGTCGGCGTGGTGGCCGCGGGGAGCGGGAGGGTGGTTGTCGGGTCGGGGCCGCCGGTCGTCTTCGGAGGCGCGCCGGTGGCGACGGCTCGTTGGGGTTGGGGGCCGGCGGTGACCGATGGCGACGTGGCGGCGATGGTTGTCGAGGGCACCTGGTGCAACGTCAGCGCCGCCACCATCCCGAACAGGGCGGTGAAGCTGATGCCCGCCGCCAGGGCTCGCGCCCCTGCCGCCCGGTGCGTCCGGCGGGTCATGCCCAGCCGGAACCCGGGGTTGGCGACCGGTCGGGCAGGCGGTGTGCCTGCAGAGGCCCATGACGTGGATGCCGGAGAACCGGAAGAGGCGGTGGACGACGCCCACGCAGCCGGGACCTGCCACGGACGCGACGCAGTCTCCGCCGGTGCCGACGGTGATCGAGACGCGTGCCCGATCGGTCCCTGGGTGCGCGGTGGCAGGGCCGATGGCACGGACCTGGTGGCCCCAGTGGCGGGCGCCGGGCTTGCCTGGCGCACACGCGGCGCCCCGGTCCGCCCCTTGCGGGCCGCCAGCGCGGCCAGTCGAGCGGCCCTCTCTTCTTCAGTCATGGTCGCCTCCCGGCGGTGGCGGTGCGGGTGGCGATCGCCGACACAACGACTGCTGGCGTCGGTCGGCGGTAGGTTATTGTCGTCTCGTCAGGAGGCATGGCGGCACTTTCTGATTCGGAAGTCGGATGCTCCGGCATGCCAAATTGCACCGCCCCGTGCTAAGCGCGCGGAAAGACCTCTCTAATCTTTCGACCTGTCCAAAATGGGGCGAAACGTCGATGTTTCAGCCGTTTTCCGCAGGTTTGTCCCCGTGTCGAGACGGTCACGACGCCTCCGGGAGCCGCCGGGTGTGCCTGGCGATGTCTCGGTGGGTAGGTCTCCTGGTGGCCCCAAAGGGTGGGCCGGTTGATCAAGGGAGAAGCTATGGCGACGGGTTCATGGACTCCGCAGGTGGACGGCGAGGTGGCGCTGCAGGTATCGGACCTGTTCGGCGAGGCGGTGCGAGAGGGAGACGTACCCTGTCTGCAGCTGCTCATCGGCGACGAGTGGCGGCCCGCCCACGAAGGGGAGGTCTTCGAGATCCGCTCGCCGATCAATGGGGCGCGCGTCGCGGTGGCGCAGCGGGCGGACACCAGCGACCTCGATGCCGCCATCGGCGCTGCTCGGGGTGCTCGGGACCGATTCCGGTCCATGCCGGCCGCAGAGCGACTGGAGATCTGCCAGCGGGCGGCCAAGGTCGTCGAGGACCATTTCGACAGCTTCGTCAACGCCATCGTCGTCGACATGGGAAAGACACCCGAGCAAGCCGGCTCGGAGGTGAAGGCCACCATCGAGCGATTGGGTCTGGTCCGCGAAGAGGTCCGAAAGATCTTCGGTGAATACCTGCCGGGCGACTGGATCGCGGAAACGGCGGGCAAGTCAGCGGTGGTTCTGCGCGAGCCGATCGGCACGGTGGCGGCGTTCGGACCGTTCAACTACCCGCTGTTCCTGGCCGCTTCCAAGATCATTCCGGCCCTGGCGGCGGGCAACACCGTGGTCGCCAAAGCGGCGTCGGACGACCCCATCGCCTTGGTGCTCTTCGCCCGCGCCCTTCAAGAGGCTGGCCTCCCCGCCGGGGTCCTCAACGTGGTAACTGGCTCGGGAAGCGACATCGGTGAACCGTTGGCCGCCCATGCCGATGTCGGGATGGTGTCGTTCACGGGATCCAGCTCCGTGGGACGCCGCATCGCAGCTGCAGCCGGCCCGAAGCCCCTCCACCTGGAGTTGGGCGGCAATGCCGCCGCCATCGTTCTCGACGACGCCGACCTGTCGTTGGCGGCGGAGAAGACGGTCATGGGCGCCTTCAAGAACGCCGGGCAGCGCTGTGACGCCGTGAGCCGGGTCCTCGTCGAGCGATCGGTCTACGACGAGTACATGGAGCTCGCCGCCAAGGAGGCGACGACGTGGCCGGTGGGCGACCCCCGCGCAGCGGGCATCAAGGTGGGCCCGCTCATCAAGCCGTCCGCCACCGAGACCGTGGGACGACTGGTCTCCGACGCCGTGGACAAAGGAGCCCAGCTTCTCGCCGGCGGCGACAGCAGCGCCGCGTACTACACACCGACGGTGCTGGCCGACGTGCCCCTGAGCGCGGACGTCGTCTGGGAGGAGACATTCGGCCCAGTGCTGGCGGTACTACCAGTACGTGACCTTGACGACGCCCTCGAGATCGCCAACCGGTCCCGCTACGGCCTGGACTCCTCGGTGTTCACCACCAATCTGGACCGGGCGTGGAAGGCGGCTCGGGCGCTGGAGTGCGGCCAGGTCCACATCAACGACGCCCCCTCACACGGGGTGGGCCACTTCCCCTTCGGCGGTCGCAAACCGGACTCCGGCGTCGGCCGGGAAGGACTTGGATACTCCATCGACGAGTGCACCGTGCTGAAGACCGTGGTGCTGCCAGGCTGAGCCAGCGCGGCAATGACCGGCCGGGTGAGAGCCCGGCCGGTCGTGTGCATAATTGAGCTTCTAGTTCGAACCGGCTCGTGAACGCTCCAGAATCACCAGGAGCTCGGACTTTGTGGTCTTCCAGATATTGGAGGCCAAAAAGCCGTCCACGACCCGCCAACCATCGGCGGCGTAGTTGTTGAGCGTTTGTTCCAGACCTTCTGGGTCGAACTTCCCGGAGAAACGGCTGTCACGCTCGGTCAGAATCTTGTATTCGTACATGTTCCCGTTGCTTTCTCTTGTCGATAGAACGTCTCTTGTCGATACCGTTGGGCTCGTCAGGCGTCTCGGTGGGCCGCGCGGATCGAGGCCGCAAGCAAGGCCAGCGCCGCGAACAAGGCGAGGACCGCCAGCGCCGCCCCCGGGCTGAGCAGTCCGGCCGACCGGTTGACGGTGACGGCTGCCTGGGCGGCCGTCTCGGGCAGGTACTGGCGCCAGCTGGCCGGGAGAAACTGGCTGAACAGCAGCCCTCCGATGACGATCAGCGATAGGGCAGTGGTCGCCCCGGCGGTATGGCGGATGACGCCGCCCAGGCCGATGCCGATGACGGCTATCAAACTGACGGCGACCGCACCGAACAACATCGCTCGGATCACTCCGGGGTGGCCGATCGCGACCTGGATGTGCTGGCCGGAAAGTATCGCCTGTCCGATTTCGAAGCCCGCGATATCACAGACCAGCGTGACCGGGAACACGAACGCGGCGACAATAGCGGCTTTGGCCGCGAGGACGAGTCGACGGGCCGGTATGGCGGTGAAGGTGGTCCGGATCATCCCCGACGAGTACTCCCCGGTCACCATTCGCACCGCGAGCGCTCCCAGGAGCAAGGCGGCGATGATGACTCCGCTCATCGAAGCACTGGTGGCGTCGAAGGTCTGGCGCTGCTGCGCCGTCAGGCTGTGCCACTGGCTGACCTGGGAGGCGGCGACGCCGGCGCTCATGGCGACGGCAAGGGTTGTACCCATGGCGGCGGTTCGCCAGGTGGAGGGAAGGGTGCGAAGCTTGGTCCACTCGGCCCGGAGGGCCCGGTGAGCGGCGGTGCCACGAATATGGGGCACCAACGGAACTGCGGTCGCCGTATAAGCGGTGTTCGTGCTCATGTCACGCTCCTTGGGTTTGCGCCGACGAGCTCGCCGGCGTGGTAATCGGTTTCATGGCGGGTCAGTTCGAAGAAGGCCTGCTCGAGGGACGCCGTGTGGGGTGCCAGTTCGACCAGGGTGATCCCGGCGGCGGCGGCGACGCCGCCGATGGCGGCGGCGTCGAGCCCGGTCACGACGAGTCCGCCGTCGGACGTCGAAACCGCGGCCCCACGACGTGCCAGGGCGCCGGCCAGCTCGGCCTGTTGCAGGGCCCGAACGCGGACGCTTGGGCTGCCGTTGCGATTGATGAAGTCGACGGTGGCGGCGTCGGCGATGACGCGGCCGCGGGCGATGACGAGCAGGTGGTCGGCGGTCTGGGCCATTTCGCTCATGAGGTGGCTCGACAGGAACACGGTGCGCCCTTGGGCGGCCAGGGTTTTCATCAGGTTCCGGATCCACAAAATGCCGTCAGGGTCAAGGCCGTTGATCGGTTCGTCGAAGATCAAGGTGTGGGGGTCGCCGACGAGGGCGGCGGCGATGCCGGGGCGCTGGTTCATACCGAGGGAGAAGGTGCCGACCCGCTTTCCCGACACCTCGCCGAGGCCGACCAGATCGAGCACCTCGCCGACCCGACGGCGATCCACACCGTTGCTGTCGGCCAACCACTGGAGATGGTGGGCGGCGCTACGCCCGTCGACGATCGCCTTGGGGTCGAGGAGCGCCCCGACCGCTCGGAGCGGTTCGGTGAGGTCCCGGTACGGCTGGCCGTCGACCATCACCGAGCCCGAGCTTGGGCGGTCGAGGCCGAGGATCATGCGGATGGTGGTCGACTTGCCGGCTCCGTTGGGACCGAGAAACCCGGTCACCCGGCCCGGTTCGACCACGAAGGACACGTCGTCGACCGCGACGGTTGTTCCGTAACGCTTCGTGAGGTGCTGTGCTTCGATCATTGGCTTCCTCGGTCTCGATGTTCGGACCACGAATGCTCGGGTCCGAAACGACGATGCGCTCGGAGGCTGAGGTGGCGCTGACGTGGCGCTGACGCCGGCGGCCCCGGCGGGTCTCGGGTCCTACGGTGGGGGCGGTGGAGGTGCGCCTGTTCGGCCCGCTGGAGGTCCTCGACGACCGCGCTGCGCTGGCCGTCCGCGGCGCCAAGCAGCGGGCGCTGCTGGCCATCCTCGCCCTCCACCGTGGCGTTGCTGTCAGCGCCGACCGCCTCATCGACCTCCTCTGGGGCGACGGCGCCGCCGCCCACCCGGCCAACGCCCTTCAAGCCCAGATAAGGCAACTTCGCCGCACCCTCGGAGCCGACGCCGTCGTCACCACCGAAGCCGGCTACGCCCTCCATGTCGACGATCTCGACATCGCCCGGTTCGAAGACCTGGTTGGAAAAGGGTGCCGGCTCGTCAGCGACGGTGACCTCGAAGCCGGATCCTCGTTGCTGGGCGAAGCGCTGGGCCTCCGACGCGGTGAACCGCTCGCGGAGTTCGTCTACGCCGGCTTCGGTGACAGCGAACGGGCCCACCTGGGCGAGCTGGCCCTCGTCGCGGTCGAGGCTCGCGCCGCCGCCGAGCTGGCGTTGGGCCGTCATCGCGCCCTGGCCGGCGAACTGGAGCAACGCTGCCGCCAGCATCCGCTGCGCGAACGGCTATGGGAACTGCTGATCGTCGCCCTGTACCGCGACGGGCGCCAAGGCGAGGCCCTCCGCGCTTACGGCGAGGCCCGCGACCGGCTGATCGACGAGTTAGGCATCGAACCGGGACCAGCCCTGCGGGCGCTCGAGGGCCGCGTCCTGGCCCAAGACCCGTCCCTCATCGTTTCCACCCCGCCCGTCTCGTCGCCCGCAGCGGCGGTCACGGTGGCGCCGTTGCTCGCGACGAAGCTGCACGTTCCGAGACAGTCACGTGGTGTGGTGGCCCGCCCGAGACTGAACGATCGCATCAGCGGAGCCGGGCACACGGCGTTGACGCTGGTCTCCGCTCCGGCCGGCTTCGGCAAGACAACCCTGCTCACGGAGTGGCTGTCGACCCTGCCTCCTGGGCGACCCTCCATCGCGTGGCTCTCGCTCGACGAAGGTGACAACGATCCAGCCTTGTTCTGGACCTACGTGGTGACCGCGTTCAGCGACGCTGTGGGCGGCCCGATCGGCGGCGGCGCACTTTCGCTGTTGCAATCATCCCAGGCACCGCTCGATGCCGTGCTCGCCAC
>JBOGGN010000167.1:0-49196 GCA_050744165.1 Acidimicrobiales bacterium
CCCGCCGCCCGTGCCGGCGCCAGCCGCCGCAGCCAGCTGGCCCGAAGCGGCCCCAGCCGGGGTGAGCACGCTGGCGACCGAGGCCCGGCTGGCCAGCCGCTGGCGGATCTGGCTGTAGCGAGGCTCGCGCTCCTTCATCACCGCGAGGATTGGCGAAGCGATGAAAATCGACGAGTACGCCCCGGTCAACAAGCCGATGAACAGCGCCAGGCCGAAGTCCTGCAACGCCGAGGCGCCGAGGAAGTAGGAGCCGATGACGAGGATCGAAAGGATCGGCATGATGGCCACGGTGGAGGTGTTGATGGAGCGCATCAGCACCTGGTTCATGGACAGGTTGACCGTCTCGGTGTAGGTGATGCGCTGGGACGCGGCCAAGCCCTTGGTGTTCTCCTCGATCTTGTCGAAGACCACCACGGTGTCGTAGAGCGAGTATCCGAGGATCGTGAGGAAGGCGATCACCGTGGCCGGCGACACCTGGAATCCGGATAACGAATAGACCCCGGCCGTGATCAGGATGTCGTGGAGGAGGGCAACCAGCGCCGCGATGGCCATCTTGGCCTCGAAACGGAACGAGATGTAGATCACGACCGCGATCAAGAAGACGACAAGGGCACGCTCGGCCTTCTGGGTGATGTCACCCCCCCAGGTGGGCCCGACGGTGTTGAGCGAGACCTGGTTGACCGTCACGTGGGCCAGCGTGGCCAGCTTCGCGCTGACCGCGGAGACTTCGGCGCTGTTCTTGGCGGCGTTGGCGAGCGCCGAGATGCGCACCGTGTGGACTCCGGTCTGGTTGTTGGTCAAGACCTCGATCGTCGCCTGGCGCAACGCCGGATTGACCGCGCCGATGGCATCGCGGACCTCGGTCACCGTTGCGGTGGAGTTGACCTCCCAGACTGAGCCGCCCTTGAAGTCGATGCTGAAGTTGAGCCCCTGAAACAGGAGCGACGCGAGCCCGAGCACGATGATGGTGCCGGAGATGAGGAACCACACCTTGCGCCTGCCGACGAAGTCAAAGGAGGTCTCGCCGCGGTAGAGGCGGGTCCACAAGCTGTGCTTGGTCTCGGTCATTACTCTCCCAGGGGGGTAGCGGCCAAGCCGCGGGCGACCCCAAAGAAACGAGCCTCGGTGAAGAACCGGTTTCGGCCCAAGATGGCCACCATAGGCCGGGTGAAGAAGAAGGCCGTGAACAAGTCCAGCAGGGTCGAGAGGCCGAGGAAGAAGGCGAAGCCCCGCACCGAGGACACGGTGAACAGGTACAGGATGATGGCCGCCATCAGCGACACCAGGTCAGCGGCGAGGATGGTCCGATAGGCGCGGGAGAACCCGCGCTCCACTGAGGATCTGACGCTCTTCCCGGAACGAATCTCGTCTTTCAATCGTTCGAAGTAGACGATGTAGGAGTCCGCGGTGACGCCAACCGAGACGATGATCCCGGTGGCTCCCGCCAGGGACAGCGCCAGCCCACTCGACTGGCTGAGCTGGGAGATGATGGCGTACAGCAGCATCCCCGACAGGCCCAGGCCGATGACAACCACCACGCCGAGGGCCCGGTAGTAGAAGAGCATGTAGGCCAGCACCAGCAGGAGCCCGATGCCCCCGGAGATGAGGCCCGCCTTGAGGGAGTCTTTACCGATGGTGGCCGAGACCGTCTCGATCGACTGGGCCTGGAATTTGACCGGCAGCGACCCGTAACGCAGCTCCAAGGACAGGTTCTTGGCTTCGGTCTCGGTGAAGTTTGAGCCGTTGATCGTGGCCGACCCGTTGTAGGTGGTGGCTTGGATCTGGGGCGCGGATTCAACCAGGCCGTCAAGGTCGATGGCCACGAAACCCTGGTAGTTGGCCTGGGCCATCTTGTTGAAGGCGGCGCCGCCGGAGCTGGTGAAGTCGACCTTGGTGTACCACGTAGTCGAGCTGCTGTCGGGCGCCTGGGCGGTGGCGTTGGACACCACCTTGCCGGTCAGCTGGGCCGGCCCGAGCAGGTAGCGCGGCCCGTTCGGGTCGGCGTTGTTGCCCGACGAGTCGGCACCCGGCAGGAGCACGGTGGCCTTGGGGTCGTCATCTTGGGATTTCGTCGTCGGCAGAGCACTGGCAACCGTGGTCTGGGCCAGCTGGCAGTCGTCGGCGCTCAAACCCGATGCCGGTGCCGTCGTGGAAGTCGTCGGCGCTGCCGTGGTCGTGGGTGTGGGTGTGGTCTGACCGGCCAGGGCCGCCAGAGCGGGCATGGCGGACGCCGGAGCTGGACCGAGCGTGGGCAGCGCGGGCAGGGCCGATGCCGGGATGCGAGCCCCGCCGACTACGCCGAGGGCGCCGGCCTTGGTCGTGGTGGTGGCGCCGGTTGTGGTGGTGGTGGTGCCAGCCACCGTCGTGGTCGTCGAGCCGGGCACGGTCGTGCTGGTGGCACTCGGCGTCGCATAAGGCGGGAACGGCGTCAGCTGGGAAGACGAGCCGCTCCCCTGGGTGCAGAGGACCGGCCTGAAGTACAGCTGCGCCGTCTGGCCGATCACCGAGATGGCGGCATTGGGATCCTTAATGCCGGGAAGCTCGATCTCGATCGTGTCGCCCTGGCGGCTGATCTGGGGCTCGGCCACGCCGATGGCGTCGATGCGCTTGTTGATGATACTGATGGCCTGGTCGAGCACGCTGTTCGGTACCTTCGTCTGGGGCTGCAGGACGACCGACGCGCCGCCCTCAAGGTCAAGTCCGAGCAAGGGATGGTTGCCGGCGGCCAGGGTGGCTCCCAGGGAGATTACGGCGATCGCGACGACGGCAATCAGCGAATACCACAACGATTTCTTCATCGGTCAGCGCGTGTCCTGCTAGGGGGCCGTCATCGTCGCGCATTCGCCGGCTGCCGTGCCCTCAACCATTGAACCGTTGCCCACCGGGGCTGCAATCTCGCCTGCGCCGCGTGCCGCCGTCATGTCCTCTCACCCTCTACCCCTTCTTCCTCTCCTGCGCCATCGTGCGCCGCGTCGACGATCTGGCTGTGCTCGAGGGCTCCCGAGTCGTCCTCGTCGTCGCCGTCGCCGGCGTGGGCCACGGCCTCCTCGCTCCCGCCGGTCTCGGCCTCATCGTCTTCCGCCCCGGTTTCCCCCGCTTCCCCGACCTCCAAGGCCTCCCCGGCCTCCCCGGCTGCCCCGACCTCCACGGCGGTGAACGCCAGCTCCGACGGTTCCATCCGCCGGAACACCGCCACCTTCAGCACCTCAACCAGCACGCCGTCGGCGATCTCGAGCTGCAGCCGATCCTGCGTCTCGTCCATCACCCGGCCGACGATCCCGCTCTGGAGCACCACGTACTCGCCCACCGTGACCGACCGCACCAAGGCCTGCTGCTTGCGCAGCCGTTGCTGCTGGGGGCGCACCAGTACCAGGTACATGAAGGCCAAGAGGGCCACGAAGACAAGGAAGATGGGCATGGGGCGCACGACCACCCGGCGCTTGCACGCGACCAGGCGGTTCGAGACAACTTAGCGCGAGAGGTACGACCTCCGGCTGGCGGACGCGACACCCCAAAGGGCCGCCCACCGGGGGTCCGGCGCTGCTCTTGAGCCTAGTCCCAGACGGCCGCGACCTCCGCCCGAAGGTCGCTGAGCCGTCCGCCCTCGATGGCGGTGCGCACCTCGGCCATGAACCCGAGCAGCCACGACAGGTTGTGCCAGGTCAGAAGGCGCGGCCCGGTCGGTTCGCCGACCATGAACAGGTGGCGCACGAACGCCCGGCTGTGGTTGGTGCAGGTCCGGCAGCCGCAGCCCGAGTCGATGGGCCCGAGGTCCCGTGCCAGCGCCGCCCGACGGATCTGGAGCTTCCCGTTTTTCGTCAATGCCGTGCCGTGCCGGCCCAGGCGCGTCGGCAGCACGCAGTCGAACATGTCCACCCCGAGGGCCACCGACTCCACAATCGACACCGGGTCCCCGACGCCCATCAGGTACCGCGGCTGATCGGCGGGCAGCACCGCCAGCGCCGCCGCCAGGGCCGGCAGCATCTCCGAGCGGGGCTCGCCCACCGACAGGCCGCCGATCCCGTAGCCGTCAAAGCCCAGCGCCACCGTCCGCTCGGCACTCTCGGCCCGCAGCGCCGTGTCGGTCCCGCCCTGCACGATCCCGAAAATGGCCTGTCCCTCCCGCCGGTGCGCACGCCGGGCCCGGGCCGCCCAGGCCGCGGTGCGCTCCACCGCGGCCCGCAGCACCTCGGGCGGCGACGGCAGGCCGGGGCAGATGTCAAGGGCCATCTGGATATCGGCCCCGAGCGCCTCCTGCACCGCCACCGCCCCCTCGGGCGTCAACCGCTGCGGAGACCCGTCGTAGGTCGAGCGGAAGGTGACCCCCTCCTCGTCCACCCGCGGCCGTAGCGAGAACACCTGGAAGCCACCCGAGTCGCTCAGTACGTGCCGGGGCCAGCCGGCGAAGCCGTGGATACCCCCGGCGGCGGCGACGGTATCGGCCCCGGGACGCAGCATCAGGTGGTAGGTGTTGGCCAGGACCACCTCGGCGCCGATCTCGGCCAAGTCCCCGGCGTCGAGGGTGCGGACCGTGCCCCGGGTGCCGACGGGCATGAAGCAGGGGGTGGAAAAGGCGCCCCGCCCCGTTTGCACGACCCCCCTCCGAGCGGACCCGTCGGTCGCGGTGATCGAGAGCCGCAGGGTGGCGCTCACGCCGTCCGCCGCCCCACCAGCATGGCGTCGCCAAAAGAAAGAAACCGGTACCCCTCGCCCAGCGCCTCCCCGTACAGCTTCCGCCATCCGGGCCCGTAGAAGGCTTCCAGCAACACCAGCAGCGACGAGCGAGGCTGGTGGAAGTTGGTCAGCAGGACGTCGACCACGCGGAAGGGGTAGTCGCCGTGGATGTACAGCGCCGTGTCGCCTTCCAGCTCGCCCGTGGCGGCCGCCGACTCGAGGGCCCGGACCGTGGTCGTGCCCACCGCCACCACCCGGCGGGCCGAGCCGCAGTCGGCCATGGTGGCCGGCGGAACCCGGTAGCGCTCCCGATGCATGGTGTGGCTCTCGACCGTCTTGGTCTTGAGGGGCCGGAACGTGCCCAGCCCGACCATAAGGTCCACGGTGGCCACGGCGACGCCCTTGGCCCGGCAGGCGGCGAGCACCTCGTCGGTCAGGTGGAGCCCCGCCGTCGGGGCGGCCACTGACCCCGGCCGGTCGGCGTAGACCGTCTGGTACCGCCCCGGATCAGCCAGCGGCTGGTGAATGTAGGGCGGCAGCGGCACCGTGCCCACTTCGGCGAGCACCTCGCTCACCGGCTGGGGCCCGACAAAGCGCACCCGGCGGCGCCCGTCGCCGGTCACCTCCCCGACCTCGACGATCTCTTCCTCCGTGCCGTTCTCCTTTGGGGCCAGCAGCACCGTGCCTGCGGGCAGGCGTCGGCCTGGCCGGACCAGCGCCGTCCAGCTGGTGGCATCGATGCCGGCACCCCCCTCGGGCTCGAGCAGAAACACCTCGGCCGCACCCCCGCTGCGCTTGCGCAGTCGCAGGCGCGCAGGCAGCACCTTGGTGGTGTTGACGACAAGCAGGTCTCCGTCGGTCAGCAGGTCTGGAAGGTCGCGGACGTGGGCATGCCCTGCCGGTTGCCGGTGGTCGAGCGACACCAAGAGCCGCGCCGCGTGGCGCGGCTCGACCGGTGCCTGGGCCACCGCCTCGGCCGGCAGGTGGTAGTCGGGCACGTCCATAGACCTCGGTTCTAGCGCGCCGCGATCCACCGAGCCCGCCGAGGCGAAGGGCGCTATCCTCGGTGACGGTGGCGCTGCGAGTCGATGACGTCGACCTCGACCGGGACCGGGGCTTGGTCCGACGTTTCCAGGAAGGTGACGGCGAGGCCTTCGGTGAGTTGTACCGCCGTTACTACGACCGGTTGGAACGGTTCTGCGACCGTCGGGTACCCGATCATCACACCGCCGAGGAGATCGCCCAGGAGGCCTTCGCCCGCGCCCTGACGGCCCTGCCCGACCTGGGTGGCGACCGGCGGTTCTACCCGTGGGTGTCGGTCATCGCGGCCCACCTGTGCGTCGACTGGCACCGCCGCCAAGGGCGGTGGGAACCCAGCGCGGACCCGGACCCGGGCTCCGTCGCCGGTGGCCAGGACGACATCGTGGACGCTGTCGACGTCACGCTGGCCCTCGCCGCCCTGGCCCGGCTGGCCCCCCGCCACCAGGACGTGCTCCAACTCCGAGAGATAGAGGGCTGGTCGTACCGGCGCATCTCAGAGCACTTCGGGGTGTCGATCGGAGCGGTCGAAACGCTCTTGTTCCGGGCCCGCCACGCCTTGCGCCGCGAGTTCCACCTCATCGAAGGTGGGGGCTTGTCGGCCATCCCTGTCCTCGGGTGGGCGCTGCGCCACGGGTCCGGCTTCCGCCGTGCCCGGTGGTTGCGGGTGCCGAAATGGGTGGCCGCGGCCCGCCACCCGACCACCGTGGTCGGGGCCACGGCCGGCGCCGCCGTCGCTGCCGTCTCATTCGCTCTGATCCCTGTCGCCATCGCTCCACCCGCCGCCAACTCGGCTCCCGTCGCCAGCGCCCCGACTCTGGCGGCCGCCCAACCCGGACACCACGCCCCGTCCGGGACCTCGAAGGCGACCGCCGCGGGTATGTCGGCCTCGGACGCTGCCGGCGTCACCGTCTCGGCGTCGGTGGGGGCAGCGGGGACGTTCACCTCAAACGCCGTGGTCGTAGCCCCGATCGCCGGTCCGATGGCACCGAACCAGGCGCCGTCCACGAACACCGCCTCGTCGGCACCGGCTGCATCCTCGGGCACGGGTAAAGCGACGACCTCAACGAGCCTTGACCTGACGTTGCCGGCACCAACGGTCGCCGGCGTCACCAACGCCCTCTCGTCGCTCTCCGGCACCCTGCCCGCGGTAACCGGCGCCTTGCCCGCAGTGACCGGCGCCCTGCCCGCGGTGACCGGCGACCTGCCCGCAGTGTCAGGTGCCCTGCCCGCAGTGACCGGCGCCCTGCCCGCAGTGTCAGGCGACCTGCCCGCAGTGTCAGGTGCCGTGCCTGATGTCGGCTCCGATGTGAACGGGCTCACCACCACCGCGGATTTGCTTCTCGGGACCGTCCTCCCCCAGGCGCGCTAATCCGCCTTCAAGCGCGTACCTGCCATCGAAAGTGCGCCCGAGGGCGTCGCCCTTTCCGGCGTCCCCTACTCAGCGGCCGCTCACTGGAACGACATTCCTGACCGCGTTCGGTGAACTTGGTGCAGGATTCGGTCGTACAGCTCAAGGAATCGCGGCCAGGTTCACCAAACGCGGCCAGGTTCACCAAACGCGGCCAAGTTCACCAAACGCGGCCAAGTTCACCAAACGCAGTCACATCGCAAGGGCGCTCCATAGCGTGCGGTGCGGGCACGGGTTGCTGGTTCGTACTCGCGAGCCGGCCAAAGCAAAGCGATCAGTCGAAGTGTGGGGCCGGGACGACGCCCCGGCCTCCGAAAACCCGCCACCACAGGGTCATCGTTGGACCCGCTTCACGGGCTGAGGAGCTCTGGCTAGTCGAACGGCAGCGGCGTCGAGGCCGAGGCGCCTGATGTGCCGCCGGGATCGCCGGCCAAAGCTGGCGCCGGGGGCTGCAGTCCCAGATGAATCCAAGCGGCAGGCGTCGCCACCCGGCCCCGCGGGGTGCGCATCAGGAGTCCCTGCTGCATGAGGAAGGGCTCGTAGACATCCTCCACGGTGTCCGGCTCCTCGCCGACGGCGATGGCCAAGGTGGACAGCCCCACCGGGCCCCCTCCAAAGCGGGCGCAGAGGGCGTCGAGCACCGCCCGGTCGACCTTGTCGAGGCCTAGATCGTCGACCCCGAAGATGGCGAGGCCGACCTGGGCTGCCTCCCGGTTGACCCGGCCATCAGCACGGACCTCGGCGTAGTCCCGGACCCGTCGCAACAGGCGGTTGGCGATTCGGGGGGTGCCCCGTGACCGACCGGCGATTTCGGCCGCGCCGCCGCGGTCAAGGGCGACGCCGAGGATCCTCGCCGAGCGGCTCAAGATCGCCTCCAGCTCTGGAGCGTCGTAGAAGTCCAACCGGGCAACGAACCCGAAACGATCCCGAAGTGGCCCCGTGATGAGCCCGGTCCGCGTAGTGGCACCTACCAGAGTGAACCGGGGCAGGTCGAGGCGGATCGAGCGGGCCGCGGGCCCCTTGCCGAGGACGATGTCCAGGGCGAAGTCCTCCATGGCGGGGTACATGATTTCCTCGACCGCCCGCCCCAACCGGTGAATCTCGTCGATGAAGAGGACGTCTCCCTCGGCCAGATCGGTGAGGATGGCGGCCAGGTCGCCGGCGCGAACCAACGCCGGACCCGAGGTGATCCGCAGCCCGGCGCCCATCTCGGCGGCCACGATCCCCGCCATCGTGGTCTTTCCGAGGCCCGGAGGCCCGGCAAACAGCAGGTGGTCCACTGCCTGGCCCCGGCGCCGGGCCGCCTCCAGGACGATCGACAGGTGCTCCCTCAGCTGGGTCTGGCCCACGAACTCGGCCAGCCGGCGGGGCCGCAGGCTCGACTCCTCGGCCGCCTCCACCGGGTCGGCGACGGCGCCGCTCACCGGCCGCCGGGCGGCCCCGGCAATGACCTCCTCTCTCACCGAGCGCCTGCCAGATGCCGCAGCGCCTGGCGGAGTAAGTCCTCGACCGCGCCCTCAGCCGGCAATCCATCGACCGCCGCCCGAACCTCCTCGGCGCCGTAGCCGAGCCCGGCCAAAGCCACTCGAACTTCGGCCCGAGCGCTTCCCGCTGACCCGGTGCCGCTCGACCCGTTTGCCCCTACCGACACCAACTCCGGCTCGTCGAACTCGAAGTCGAGTCGGCTCTTGAGCTCCATCAGCAACCGGCTTGCGGTCTTGGCGCCCACCCCTGGCACCAGGGTCAGCGCGGCCGTGTCGCCGCTCGCCACAGCCCGTCGCAAGGCGATCGGCGAATGGATGGAGAGCAGGGCCAAGGCGACGGCCGGCCCCACGCCATGGGCGGCGATCAGGCTTTCGAAACTGCGCCGCTCATCTCGCGTCGGGAAGCCGTACAGGACGATGGCGTCCTCCCGAACGTGGGTGTGCACGTGGAGGAACACCGGCGAACCCAGCTCGCCCATCCGAACCAGCGCCGAGGCCGGGAGCAGCACCCGGTAGCCCACCCCGCCGGCCTCGACCAGCGCCTCGCCGCTCGGGTGGTCCCCGCGCAGCACCCGGTCGAGCAGCACCCCCCGCAGCGAACCGATCACCACGTCCTCCTGACCTGGGTTCCGCTCGGCGCCGCGGGCCCGACTCGTCGACCTGCTGGGGGCGCCGTCACGAGGTCCCTCCGGCGGCGGCCACCGCGGCCCGGAGGCCGGTCCCCGTGAGGTGGCACATGGCCAGTGCCAGCGCGTCTGCGACGTCGGGCGGTCGGGGCCGCTCCGCCAGGTGAAGAAGAGCCTGGACCATCCGTTGCACCTGCTCCTTGTTGGCCGAGCCGTACCCGGTCACCGCCTGCTTGACCTCGTTGGGGCTGTACTGCACGACCTGGCAACCCGCCTCGCACGCCGCTACCAGCGCCACACCGCTGGCCTGGCCCACTCCCATGGCGGTGCGAGCGTTGGTCTGAAACAGCACTCGCTCGACAACCACCACATCGGGCCGGGTCTCGGCCAGTAGCCGCTTCAACTCGGCGAACAGGGACGCAAGGCGAGTGGCCAGCGGATCCGAGGGCGGTGTCTTGATGACCCCGGCGGTCACCACCTCTATGCCACCAGGCACGCGAACCACCGCGCCGTAGCCGCAACGGGAGAGTCCCGGATCCACACCCAGTGCGAACACTAGTTCGAGGCTAGCAGGCGCGCCCGATTGACCGGTGGATGCTCGCCCCCCCGTCGCTGTCCCACCCGCCGCTGGCGCCGGTGCATGGCAAGGCGAGGATCGAGACGGCCTCGGCCACGGGACCCGCCCAGGTGGCCTGAATAACTACCGCATGGCGCCAGGTATTCGGGTCACCCCCGGGATCGAGACCGCCCCAGGCGCCCCAGCCGCCCGAGACCGCTCCGCCCGCTCGAGCCGCTGGCCACCGGCGGTCGTGCCGATGGCGCCGGTGGACGGGAGGCGAGCCCGCCTCAGTCGCCCTGCGGCGCCAATCAGCCGACGGCGCGGGTGGACACCAGGCCGGCCCGCTGCAGTTGCAACTGGAGGTCATGGGGATTCGAGGATGCGCCCACCGCCTGGGCCAGGGTGACGCAGCCGCGCTGGTACAACGAGAACAGGCTCTGGTCGAAGGTCTGCATCCCGTACCACTCGCCGTCGGCCATCAGCTCGTCGATGGTCTCCCCCCGCCCGGCACCGGGATCGGCAATGCGCTCGGCGATGCGGCCGTTGACCACCATCACCTCGACGGCCGGCACCCGGCCCTCCCCTTCGGCCCGGGGCAGGAGGCGCTGGCTTACCACCCCCTTGAGGCAGGACGCCAGGGTCATACGGACCTGCTGGTGCTGGAAGGGTGGGAAAAAGTCGATGATCCGGTTGACCGTCTCGGTGGCGTTGGTCGTGTGGAGCGTGGACAAAACCAGATGACCCGTCTCGGCCGCCGAGAGCGCCGCGGCCACCGTCTCGGCATCGCGCATTTCGCCGATCAGGATTACGTCGGGGTCCTGGCGCAGCACCCGGCGCATCGCCTGGGCGTAACTCTCGGTGTCGGTCCCGATCTCCCGCTGGGCAACCATCGCCATCTTGTTGCGGTGCAGCACCTCGATTGGATCTTCGATCGTCACGATGTTGACCGGACGACGCATGTTGATGTGGTCGACCATGGCGGCCAGGGTGGTGCTCTTCCCGGACCCGGTCGGCCCGGTGACCAGCACCAGGCCACGGGGCTGCTCAGCCAGCTTGGCGACGACAGGCGGCAGGCCCATCTGCTGCAGCGAATCCACCGACGTGCGCACCCTGCGCAGCACGATGCCCACGGTGCCCCGCTGGCGGAAGACGTTCCCCCGGAACCGGCCCAGGCCCGGCACCGACAACGCGAAGTCGGTGTCGTTGGTGTCGGCGAACTCAGCCGCCCGCCGCGGTGGCAAGACGTCGCCGATCACCTGCTCAAGGTCGTCCGCGGTGACGGCGGCCTGCTCGAGGTCCACCAGGCTGCCGTCGATCCGCAATCGCGGCGCCACGTTGGCCCTCAAGTGAAGATCAGACGCGCCACGCTCCACCGCCATTTGAAGCAATCCGTTGAGGTTGAACACGCCGCATGTTTCGGCCCGCAGGCACGGCGCCTGTGCCCTCACCGAGGCGGATTCCGACTTTGCGTGACCCGAGGGGGTGGGAATACCGGCGCCACCGGACGTCGGAGCCCTAAATGCCGCCGTCCGGCTGACCTACCCAACTGGGTCGTTCCGCCCACGCCACCCGAAGGTCGAAACTAGGCCTCCACCAACTCCAGGATGTCGTCCGGGATGTCGAAGTTGGCAAAGACGTTCTGGACGTCGTCCAGGTCCTCGATCAGTTCGATCAGCCGCAGCACCTTCTTGGCGTCGGATTCGGTCGCCAGCAGCACGTTGTTGCCGGCGACGAGGGTGGCGTCGGCCGAATCGACCTTCATTCCCGCCGCCTCGAGGGCGCCGCGTACCGCTCCCAGGTCGTTCGGCGCCGTCGTGACCCCCCACGTGTCACCGTTGTCGCTCACGTCCTCGGCACCTGCCTCCAACGCGACCAGCATGATGTCGTCCTCACCGATCGACGTCTTGGCTCCGTCCGCCTGCTTGGGCACCTCGATCACGCCCTTGCGTTCGAACTGCCAGGCGACGGCGCCGGGGGCGGCCATCGACCCGCCGTTCTTGGAGAAGATGGTCCGGATGTCCGAACCGGTGCGGTTGCGGTTGTCTGTCAGGGTCTCCACGATGACGGCAACGCCCGAGGGGGCGTAAGCCTCGTAAGTCACCGACTCGTAGCGGACCCCCTCCAACTCGCCGGTGCCCCGCTTGATGGCCCGGTCGATGGTGTCAATGGGCACCGAAGCATCCCTGGCCTTCTGGAACATGGTCCGCAGCGTCGGGTTGGCGTCGGGGTCGCCGCCGCCTTCCCGGGCCGCCACCTCGACCTGGCGGATCAGCTTGGCGAACAACTTGCCGCGCGCCTTGTCCTGCGCTCCCTTCTTGTGCTTGATGGTTGCCCACTTGGAATGACCGGACATGGCAGCGACCTTTCAGAGACAGCTCGTCAGGAACAGATCATGGAGACGGGCATCACCCGCCAGTTCGGGATGAAACGACGTGACCAGCACCGGACCCTGGCGGCACGCCACGGGCCGGCCGCCGACGCGGGCCAGGACCTCGACGCCGTTGCCTACCCGCTCGACGATGGGCGCCCGGATGAACACCGCGGCCAGCGGTTCGGGTCCCGCTACGGTCACCTCGAGGTCCTGTTCGAAGGAGTCGACCTGGCGACCGAAGGCGTTGCGGCGGACCGAGATGTCGATGGCGCCGAAACTGGCCTGGTCGGGGCGGCCGTCAAGCACCTCGGCGGCCAGCAGGATCATCCCGGCACAGGTGCCGAAGGCCGCCATGCCGGCCGCCAGCCGCTCTGCCAGCGGCGCCCGCAGCCCGGCGCTGTCGAGCAACAAGCTGATGGTGGTCGACTCCCCGCCGGGCAACACCACCGCGTCGACGCCGGGCAGGTCCTCGGCACGGCGCACCGTCACCGGGTGGGCGCCGAGCTCAGCGAGAAGCTTGACGTGCTCCCGGACGTCGCCTTGCAGCGCCAAGACACCGACCTTGGCTCCCACCTGGCGGCCTCCCGGTCATTACCAACCCCGATCCGACAGGCGAGTCGCGACGGTCGACGATTCCTCGCCCCGCATCGCCTGGCCCAAGCCGCGGCTGACCTTGGCGACGATGGCCGGATCCCGGAAGTGGGTGGTCGCCTCAACAATGGCCCGGGCGGTACGGGCCGGGTCCTCGCTCTTGAAGATTCCCGAGCCCACGAACACCGCCTCCGCCCCCAGCTGCATGACAAGGGAGGCGTCGGAGGGGGTAGCGATGCCCCCGGCGCAGAACAACGGCACCGGTAGCGACCCCGTCGCTGCCAGCTCCTGGACCAGACCTACCGGGGCCTGGAGCGACTTGGCCCAGCCGTACAGCTCCGCGGTATCCGCCTGGGTGATCTTGCGGATGTCGCCGAGGATGGCGCGCAGGTGGCGCACCGCCTCCTTGACGTCGCCGGTGCCCGCCTCGCCTTTCGAGCGGATCATGGCCGCCCCCTCGGAGATGCGCCGCAGGGCCTCGCCGAGGGCGGTGGCGCCGCAGACAAAGGGCACCGTGAACGGCCACTTGTCGATGTGATAGGCCTCGTCGGCCGGGGTCAGAACCTCGCTCTCGTCGATGTAGTCGACGCCCAACGCCTCCAGCACCTGCGCCTCGGCGAAATGGCCGATGCGGGCCTTGGCCATGACCGGGATGGTGACCGCTGACTTGATCCCCTCGATCAGCGCCGGGTCGCTCATCCGGGCCACGCCGCCGTCGCGGCGGATGTCGGCCGGGACCCGCTCGAGGGCCATGACCGACACTGCACCGGCGTCCTCGGCGATCTTGGCCTGCTCCGCGGTGACCACGTCCATGATCACGCCGCCGCGCAGCATCTCGGCCAAACCCCGTTTGACCAGGTCCGTTCCGGTACGGCGAGGAGTGTCGGCAGGCACGGGCCCAGCTTAGGGGGCGAGCCCGGCTGACGGGACGCCCATTTTTCCCACCTGGTTGTCAGCCCACGGCGACCGGTGTGCCGATTGGGGCCAACTCCACCCAGGTCTTTCCCGGCGCCAGCTGGATCGGCGCCCCTGCCAGGTCGGTGTACTGGGTGACCGCGGTAGCAGACGCCTTGCTCCAGTTGCAGGGGATCATGTCGCCGCCGGTGAAGGCCGTGCACGTCCCGGCGCCGACGGTCAACGCCTTGGGGATAGGCGGAGGCGGGTCGATGCCCTCGCCGCTGGCCACACCGTCAGTCGTGTAGGGGGTCATCTGGACGATCACGTTGGCGGCAACGAGCTGCGTGCCGTCCTGCATCACGTCGGGGGTGCCGTCCTGGGTCCGCTCCCAGACCTGGGCCGAGGCATTCCAGGTCCACAAGGAAGTCTCCATCCCGAAGCTCAGCGTCACCTTGGCCGCCGGGATCGCTCCCGCCCCGGTGGCGGGGGCGGCGGCCGCCCGATAGTTGAACAGCGGCGGGGGCGGCCCCCCTGCCTTGGACGCCAACTGGAACAGGTCGGCGGTACGGGCGTAGAGGTTGTGCGGGGAATCGTGGGGGCCGGCCATGAAGTAGTACGGCTCGCCGTAGGTGGTGGCCCCGACGTCGGCGATGGGGGCTGCGTCGAGCTGCTGGACGAAGCCCGTGTTGCCGCCCGAGTAGGCGTACAGCGGGCGGTTGAGGGCCGAGACGATGTCGATGTCTGACGTGCGAGTGGAGCGGACCGGGCCCACCTGGGCGGCATCGGCGGACTGGTACACGGCCATCAGGCGGGTCAGCTGGCTTTCCACCTCCTCCTCATACACCACGTCGGCGTCGTCGACGCCGGCCTGCGGTCGGGCCGGGTCGACGTTGTCGATCTTCACCACCAGCGCCGGCCGGTGGAGGTCGGCGGGGTTGGCGGGAGCCTGCCCAGTCAGCGGATCCACAGGGGGCCCTGGCATCGTGGTCGAGGTCGACGAGGCTGAGGTCGACGATGGGTCCGAGTGGCGTGACGATGCGGCCCGCTTGGCCCCACAGCCAGCCAGCACCAGGGACACTGCGACCATGACAACTCCGGCGCGGCGGCGGGCGAAGCGTTGGGTTTGGGTTGGCACCACGCCTCCTCGGTCGGCGCCTTAGAGTTCCCGCAAGGCCTCGATGCGCTCTGCTGGGCGTGGGTGAGTTTCGTACAAACGGCTCAGCCAGGCCAACCGCCCTCCGGGCGGCGGCACTGGTGCGCAGAGCCACAGGTGTGCCGTGGCCGGCGACGCCCCACCCCCACCGAGGACCGAACCCGACCGGCGGACCTTCTCCAGGGCCGACACCATCCCCGGCGGGTAGCGGGTCAGGCGAACTCCGGCCGCGTCGGCCTGTTGTTCCCGGTTGGGGGCCACCGCCTTCTGCAGACCAAGTCCCGCCAGGGCGCAGATGGGCACCAGCAACGTCGCCGCCATGGCCGAAGGGCCGCTGGCGGCGGCCGCCCGAGCCGGCCGGGCCCACAGCCCGAAGAGGGTGACGGCCAAGGTGGCGGACAAGACGTCGTCGCTGCGGACGTGGCTGAGCTCGTGGGCGAGCACCCCCTCCAGCTCCACGCGGTTGAGTTGCTCCAGGAGGCCGGAGGTCACGATGAGCGTCGCTTGGCGAGGCGAGCGACCAATGGTCATGGCGTTCAGGGCGGGATCGGCCACGACCAGCAGCGTCGGCGGCGCCACCCCGGCGCCCGCGCCCAAGCCCTCGACCAAGTTGAACAACCGGGCGTGGGCGATGGGGTCGGCGGGCGAGGCGCCGACAAGGCGGAGGATCAGCGCCTCGCTCCCCCACCAGGTCAGCGCCGCCACCGCGGCAGCCACCACCACCGCCAGGAGCAGCGCCACCACCGGGCCGGCCAGCAGCAACCAAACCAGCAGCCCGACCACCACCCCGACGACGGCCGACACCGCCGCCACGAGGGCGACGGCCCGGGTGGCGACGCCAGGCTGCTGCGCGCCGCCCAGCGTGGGGTCGGCGGCGCCGTTGGTGTTGGTCGACGGGACCGGCGTCAACGCGTCAGGCCAGCAGCCGCTCGTAGAGCTCGGTGTAGCGCTCCGCCAGGTGCTCCATCGAGAACTGCCGGGCCCGCTCGTCGGCCCTCGCCACCATCTCGTCGATGCTGGAACCGCCGACCAGCGCCTCCTCCAGCGCCTGGGCCAGGGCCACGGCGTCACCGGGCGGGACCAGCAAGGCTTCGAGGCCGGGCCGGGCCACGTTGTGGTACCCCGGCAGGTCGCTGGCCACGATCGGAGTCGACGCCGCCATGGCTTCGAGGAGGACGACGCCGAAGGACTCGCCGTGCAGCGAGGGGGCGCAGAACACGTCGGCCGCCCGCAGCCGGCGGCCCTTCTCCACGTCGCTGAGTACGCCGAGCCACTCGATACGGGGGTCGCCGGCGGTGCCGGCCTTCAGCCGATGGGTTTCGGGGCCCTCGCCCCCGATCCACAGCCGCACGTCCGAACCGAGGTGCTGGACCGCCTCAATCAGCACCGCCAAGCCCTTGCGGGGCTCGTGGCGGCCGACGAAGAACACCGTCTTGCCCTCCGTCGCCCACGGCTCGGCGGTCGCAAGGCGCACCGTGTCGATCCCGTTGCCAACCAGCTGGTACTGGCCCCCGAGCGCCTGGGCGGCCGTCGTGAGAGCATCCTCGGACACCGCGCAGCGCAACGTCAGCTTGCCCGCGGCCCAGCGAGCCAGGGGTCGCATGGTGCGGTACACGGCGCTTTCGCCGGCGCGGTGGAAGGTGCCCACCGAAGGCATTTCGGCGAACACCAAGGCCGTCAGCGTCGGCCCCGGCACGAGCGGTTCGTGCAGGTGGATCAGGTCGAAGGATTCGTCACGCAACGCCCGGATGGTGCGCAGGACACATGCCAGGTCGGGGGCGATGGGTGCCATGGATCCGTTGGACGCGTACGCCATCGAGTCGCCGAGGGGCGTCACGGAACTGTCGGGCGGGGGCCCGTCGCAGGGCCCGAGGACCCGAGCCTCGACGCCCATCCCGCGCAGCGCCCGGCCGAGGGCGATGACCTGGCCCTGCACCCCTCCGGGCATGGTCAAGCTGTAGGGACAGACCAGGCCGACACGCACGCCTCAAACGGTAGTTCGCGGACGCAAGGCGCGAAAAAGGAGCGTCGCGCTGGGCGCCAGGCCCGGTCGGCCGCGGCTTAATCGTTGTCGATCAGGTAGTCGTCGCTCTGGTGGTATTCGAACAAGTCGCGCATGCCGGGGAGGTCGTAGGTGACCAGCTCGTCGCCCTCCCAGCGGGCCCCGAGCTCCTCGGCAAGTTCGGTCTCGAACATGCCCGATGGCTCGGTGCCGGTCCACCGGAACGAGACCATCCCACGTTCCTTGCGACCGAGCACCACCCGGTTTGCCGACTCTGGAGCCATTGCTCTCTCCTTACCCCGCTCCGGCGGCCGGTTATTCCACCGGACCTGCGCCTCGCGGCACCGACAGCGTACGTAGCATCATGGCTCGGTGAGCGCCGAAAGTTCCGGATCCCAGATCCCGCAGGTCAGAACCCCGGAAAAATGGACGACCGGGGTCTACGCCAACGGCGTCGGCGTGTGGTTCACACAGACCGACTTCACCTTGGACTTCGTCGTCAACCTGCCCCCCGAGTTGAGGACCGGCGCCGAGGGCGGCCAGCAGTTGCTCAGCCCGCAAGAGGTCGTGGCGCGAGTCAAGGTCCCGCCGCCGCTCGTGTTCCAGCTGATGCGCAACCTGAGCACCAACCTCGACCGGTACGAGGGCCAGTACGGCGCCATCCAAGAGTTCGCGGGCCCCACTCTCGGAAGCGGCGGCGAGCCGCCGACTCCCCCGGCGCCGCCTGGGCCGACTGGGCCGCCCGGGCCGAGCGAAGCATGACTTCCGGGCGCTGAGGGCGTGCCCCAAGGCGCCAGCCGGACCATAGCCGGCTCGGTCGCCGAGGCGCTGGGGGAGATCGGCCTCCCGATGCCGCTCGCCGAGCTGGCCGCCCGCCCGTGGGACGTGATCGTCGTCGGCGGCGGCCACAACGGCCTGGCCGCCGCCGCCTACCTGGCGCGGGCGGGGCGGCGCACTCTGGTGCTCGAGCGACGTGAGCGGCTGGGCGGGGCGTGCACGCTGGAGCGCCCCTTTTCCAACCCCGACTACCTGATCAGCCCTTGCGCCTACCTGGTGGGGCTGCTGCACCCGATCGTGATCGAGGAGCTGGGCCTGGCCCGGCGGGGGTACCGGGTGTTCCCCTGCGACCCCAGCCAGTGGACGCCGTTCCTCGATGGTTCGTCGTTCACGGAGTGGAAGGACCTGGCCCGCACGGCCGAGTCACTGCGCCGGGTGTCGCCGGAGGATGTCGCCGGCTACCAGGCCTACCAGGACGTGTACCGCCGGATTCGGACCCGGCTGCGGTCGCTCGACCCCGCCCAGGACACCTGGGTCGGCGAGGCGCCCGACCGTGAGCAGATCGAGGCCCGGCTGAACGGTGACCGGGAGGCGATCGAGGTGGTCTTCGAGTTGTCGATCGCCGACCTGGTGGAGCGTTACGTGGCCGACGAGCGCATCCGCGCCGCCCTCCACGGCGCTGGGGTGATCGGGACCTGGGCCGGCCCGAGAGACCCGGGCACCGCCGGGGTGCGGCTGATGCACAACCTGGGCCTGCTCGACGGTTGGGGTTTCGTCGAAGGCGGGATGGGCCGGATCTCCTTCGCCCTGGCCGACGCCGCCCTCGAGGCAGGGGCGGTGCTGGCGTGCGGGGTGCCGGTGGGCGCCATCGAGCCGGGGATCGGCGTCCGCACCGAGGACGGGACGCGGTTGCGGGCGGCGGCGGTGGTCAGCAACGCCGACCCGCACCGCACGCTCGGCCTTTTGGCGCCGTCGGACGTTTCGGTCCCCTGGAGGCAGCGCGTCGATGGGTGGGATGTGCGTAGCCCCGTCCTCAAGCTGAACTGCGGGCTGCGGCGCCTACCCCGCTTCACGGCGGCACCCGCCGGAGCCGAGGGCGACGCCATCTACCGAGCCATGGTGGTGCTGTCGACGGGCATCGACGACACCCAGGCGGCCTTCGCCAGCGCCACCCGTGGCGAGGTCGCGCCCGACTGGTGCGAGCTGTACTTCCAGACCGCCCATGACCCGACCGTCGCCCCGCCCGGGCGCCACGTGATGAGCGTCTTCGCCCAGTACGCCCCCTACCGCCTGGCTGCCGGCGACTGGAACAGCCGGCGTGACGAGGTCGCCCGGCAGTTGCTGGCGCGCATCGCGACCTGGGCGCCCGACGTGGCCGACTGCGTAGAGCACTGGGAGTTGCTGGCCCCACCCGATGTCGAGGCCCGCATCGGGCTCACCGGCGGCCACATCTTCCAGGGTTCTTGCCTGCCCGAGCAGATGTGGGACCGGCGGATGCCGGCCCGGACACCGATCGAGGGCCTCTACCTGTGCGGCGCCGCCACCCATCCCGGGGGCAGCGTCATCGGGGTCAACGGTCGCAACGCAGCCATGGCGGTGCTGGCCGACCTCGACCGGCCACGTCGCTGACCAAGGCCGGCGCGCGGCCGGCCCGGGGCCACGACGGCCGAATGTCGCCAAACCCCCGGGCACGTGTAAAGGTTGAGCGATGCCCACTGGAGAGCACCATGAAGACGAGGCCGGCGGCGAAGGGAGCCCCTGCCACGTCGGCGTCCTGGGCGGGACTGGGCCCGCCGGCCAGGGCCTCGCGGCCCGCCTGGCGTCGGTCGGCGTAAAGGTCACCGTCGGGTCCCGCTCGCACGATCGGGCGGCGGAGTGCTGCACCAAGCTGACTCAGCAGTGGGCCTCCCGAGGGCTCGAGGTCATCCCCGGTGACAACGCCGCGGCGGCGGAAGCCGACCTGGTCGTGGTGGCCACCCCGTGGGAGGCCGCCGCCCCCACCGTGAGCGCCCTCAAATCGCAGCTCGACGGCAAGGTCGTGCTGTCCATGGCAAACGCCCTGACGCTGGTGGGCAACGAGTTCGTCCCCCTGATCCCGCCCCGAGGCTCGGTCGCCGCGTGGATCCAGGCCGCGGTGCCCTCGGCCCGTGTGGCCGCCGCCCTCCACCACGTCCCGGCCCGGGAACTGGCCGAGCTCGACCACGAGCTCAACGCGGACGTGCTGGTGTGTTCCGACCACCCCGACGCCAAGGCCGCCGTCAGCCGGTTGATTGCCCGCATGCCCGGACTGCGACCTCTCGACGCGGGCGCGCTGGCCAGCGCCTCGGCCATCGAGGCGCTGACGCCGGTACTCCTGCAGATCAACCGCCGCTACCGGACCCGCGCCTCCATCCGGCTGACCAACATCGACCTCTGACGATGAGGCGGTACGAGTGACGATGAGGCTGTACGAGACGTCGCGGCGCCGGGTCGTGGCCTTCGAACCGGGCCCGGTCGTCACCATGTACACCTGCGGCATCACCCCCTACGACGCCGCCCACTTGGGCCACGCCGCCACCTACCTGGCCTACGACCTCCTGCAACGGCGGCTCCGGGACCTTGGGCACGTGACCCAGTGCGTCCGAAATGTGACCGACGTCGACGACGACATCCTCCGCAAGGCCGGGGAACTCGGCGTCAACTACCTCGACCTGGCGGCCGAGGAAATGGCCCGCTTCGACAACGACATGAAGGCCCTCGGTCTCATCCCGGCCTGGAGCGAACCCCGGGCCACATCGGCCATCCCCGACATCCTGGGGTTCATTGGCATGGTCCTCGACACTGGACACGCCTACCAGGCGGGGGGCGCGGTGTACTTCAGCGTCGGGTCGTTTCCCCAGTTCGGCGGCGTCAGCCACCTCGACCGGCCCACGATGCTGAAGCTGGCCGCCGAACGCGGCGGCAACCCCGACGACCCGAACAAGGCCGACCCGCTCGACTTCGTTCTTTGGCAGCCATCGGCCCCGGGCGAGCCGGAATGGGAGTCGCTCTGGGGCCCGGGCCGCCCCGGGTGGCACATCGAGTGCTCGACGCTGGCGCTGCGCGAGTTGGGCACGACCGTCGACCTGCACGGCGGTGGCAGCGACTTGATCTTCCCCCACCACGAGTGCGAGGCGGCTCAGTCCGAGGCCGCGACCGGCTCGCCGTTCGTGCGGCACTGGATGCACGTAGGGATGGTCCGCCTGGGCGGGACCAAGATGTCCAAGTCGCTCGGCAACCTCGTCTTCGTCAGCGAGCTGCTGAAGGACTGGGAGCCGGCGGTCATCCGCCTGGCCGTCATCAACCAGCACTACCGCTCCGACTGGGACTGGCAGGACGCTCTCTTGGCCACTGCCGCCCGTCGCTACGAGGCCTGGCAGGCAACCGGCGCCGGCGATGGGGCGCTGGACGAGGTGCGGGCGGCCCTCGACGACGACCTCGACACCCCCGCAGCGCTGGCTGCCATCGACCGGGCCGCGGCAGCAGGGTCAGGAGTGTCGGCTGCCGCCGCCCTACTCGGCGTCGAGTTGTGACCACGACCGGGCGGGCGGCGCTGGACCGGCTATGGGCCGGCTGGCGCAGCGAGTTCGTGTCGAGCGCCGCCGCCGGCGCTGACAGCGGGGATGGCGCCTGCGTTTTTTGCGCCATCCTGGCCAGCGGCCTGCCCGACGAGGAAACCCACATCCTCTGGCGTCACCCGAGCGGCCTGGTCGTCGCCATCCTCAACGCCTACCCCTACACCAGCGGTCACCTGATGGTGATGCCGACCCGCCACGTGGGCGACCTTGAGGCGCTGACCGCCGACGAGTCGGCCGCCCTGTGGCTCGGGGTGACCGACGCCGTGATCGCCTTGAAGCAGGTGTACCGGCCCGACGCCTTGAACCTGGGCGCCAACCTGGGCCGCGCCGCGGGCGCCGGCATCCCCGGCCACTTCCACCTCCACGTGGTCCCCCGCTGGAACGGCGACACCAACTTCATGACCACCGTCGCCGACGCCCGGGTCCTGCCAGAGGCCCTGTCGGACAGCGGCCGGCGAATTTCCGCAGCCTGGCCCACGTAGGCTCCTCCGGCGACGATGCCTGACGAGCTTGAAAACGGTGGGAAAATGCCTCCCTCCACCGACAACGAGTCCCCCGAGGGGTCAGAGCCCTCGGAGAGCTCGGTCGACGAGGCCTCGGGGAGTTCGGTCGACGAGCACCGCGACGAGCCCTCGGAGAGCTCGGTCGACGTGCCCTCGGCGAGCTCGGGTGACGAGCCCTCGGAGAGCTCGGTTGACGAGCACCGCGACGAGTTGCCGGCCGACCTGGACCCGAGCCGCTACGTCGGGCCCTACATGTTCCCCAACAACAACCGGCGCCGCTTCACCGGCCTGATCTGCGCTGCCGTCGGGGTGATCTGCGTCCTTCTCTACGTGGTGCGGGGCGACGGAGTGCTGGTCAACCGGGGCGTGTTCCTGGGGGGCCTGCTGCTGCTGGCCCTGGCGTGCTACCAGTTCGCCTCTGGAGTGACCCTGCAGGTGAACGAAACCGACGCCCTGGTGGCGGCGACCAAGTCGGTGGGGTTCTCCGTCGGCCACGCCTCGGCGCAGCTCAGCTGGCGCGGCCTGATCTCGCACCCGACCTGGCGCATCCTCTTGTATTCAGCCGACGAACCACCGAGCAAACGGGCCCTGATCCTGGTTGACGGGGTGGCGGGCACCGTCGGCGACCGGCTCATCGAGGACAACCCCGAAGACTGGTCCTCGCTCGACCGCTGACGAACCCGCGGCGGCCACCATCGTCGGGTCACCAGCCGGCTTCCCCGGGTGGGCAATGCCGACATTCAGGCGGGGATTTTCCAACCCTCTGGTGTCTGCGGGGCCCTCCCGGACGCCGATCCCGATGGGAACGTCCCCTGGAGTGTCCGGCGGGTCCGCTGCGGTGCCGACTTCCAGGTGGCGGCCGTAGGCCTTGGCGGAGATCAAGGTGGCGACGACGCAAATGCCGGCGACGACGATTGCGTCGGCCCAGTAGTGGTTGCCGGTCACCACGACCGCCAACGTGGTGACCGCTGGAAACGCCGCCGCCAGCCACCGCCACTTGCTGGTCGACGCCCAGATCACGGCGCCGGCCACACAGAGGGCCCAGCCGACATGCAGTGACGGCATGGCGGCGAGCTGGTCGAGGCCTGGGGCCCCCTTCTGGTACACGCTGGGCCCGAACACGGCGGCGGTGTCGACGATGTTCAGGTTGGCCAGGAGACGTGGCGGCGCCACCGGGAACAGCTGGATGGCGAGGCTGGCGCCGGTGACGATCGCCACCACGGTGCGCACGGGGGGGTAGCGGTCCCGATGCCGGACGAACAGCCAGATCAAGCACACTCCGAGGGCGGGGACGTGGACGAAGAAATAGAAGTAGTTGAAGAACTTGAGCCAGGCGTGGTGCGGAAGGACCAGGGCCTGCAGCCACCGTTCGCTGGGCAGGTGGAGCGCCCGCTCCCACTTCCAGAGGTCCTGGCCACGGGTCCCGGCGACGCTGGTGCGGCCGATCGACCACGCCCCGGCGTACTGCCAGAGGCCGTAGAGCAGCAGGATGAAGGTCAGCTCCTTGGCCCACGGCTGGACTGCCTTGGCCCACCGGCGGGCCGACCGGCCGAGCAGCGCCCACCCGGTGGCGGTGACCGCGGCCAGGTCCGCCGCGTCCTGCCACGGAAGCCAACCCAACATGCAGCCTGATCGATCAGGACGAGCTGGCAGTGTCCCGGCGCACCTTGTCGTACAGGTGCTGCGGCAGCGGGTCGTAGTGGTCGTGCTCGACGCTGAAGCGGCCCCGGCCACCGGTGATGGAGCGCAGATCGATGGCATAGCGGAGCAACTCCGAGGTTGGCACCTGGGCCGTGATCAGCGACTCGCCGTCCTCGCCCTGCTCGGTCCCCTGCACCCGCCCCCGCCGGGAGTTGAGGTCGCCCATAACGTCACCCTGGTAGGACGGCGGCACGGTGACTTCAAGCAACGAAATGGGTTCCAGCAGCACTGGGCCGGCCTTGGCCATGGCGTCGCGAAAGCCGATGGAGCCCGCCATCTTGAAGCTCATCTCGGAGCTGTCGACCGGGTGGTACTTGCCGTCGTAGCAGGTGACCTTGACGTCCACCACCTGGTCGCCGAAAACCCCGCTGCGCTCCATCGTCTCCTCCACCCCCTTCTGGACGGCAGGGATGAACTGGCGAGGGATGGCGCCACCGACGATCTGGTCGACGAACTCGAAACCGCCGCCCCGGGCCAGCGGCTCGACCCGCAACCAGGCGACGCCGAACTGGCCGTGGCCGCCGGTCTGCTTCTTGTACTTGCCCTCCGCCTCAGACGTGCCGGTGATCGTCTCGCGGTAGGCAACGACGACATCCTCGGTCTCGATCTCGACGCCGAACTTCCGCGAGAGCCGCTCGGCGGAGATGGTGAGGTGCGCCTCGCCCATCCCCGCGAGCAGGGTCTGGCGGGTTTCATCGTCCCGGCGGACCTGCAGCGAGGGGTCCTCCTCCTGCAAGCGGTGCAACGCCGTCATCAGCTTGTCCTCGTCGCCCTTGGACTTGGGCCGGATGGCGACCGACAGGATGGGCTTGGGTGCCTCGGGCCGTCGCACCACCACCGGGGTGCCTCGCGGCGCCAGCGTGTCGCCGGTGACGACGTCGCCGAGCTTGGCGACCGCCGCCAGGTCGCCCGCGGCCACTTCAGTGGTGGCGACCTGCTCCTTGCCCCGCAGGGTGAACAGGCCATGCAGTTTCTCGTCTTGATGGGTGCGGGGGTTGGTCAAGATGGCGTCGGGCTGGATGGTCCCCGACAGCATCTTGAACAGGGAGATCTTGCCGACGTATGGGTCGGCCAGGGTCTTGAAGACCGACGCCAACGGCTGGCCGGCGGGGTCGGGCTTGACCTCGCGCTCCTCGTCACCGGCCTCGACGGTGACGCCCGGGCGGTCGAGGGGCGAGGGGCCGATCTCGCAGATGAAGGTGGCCAGACGGTCGATGGCGATGTCCTTGGCCGCGGAGCCGCACAGCACCGGGAACACCTGGGCCGAGGCCACGCCGTGGGCCAGCGTCTCCTCGAGCTCCTTGAAGTCGGGGACGTCTCCGTCCAGGTAGCGCTCCATCAGGTCGTCATCGGCGACCACGATGCCCTCGACCAGCGAGTCGCGGACCTTGTGCTCCTGGGCCGACATGTCGTCGGGGATGGCGCCGGTGCTCGCCTGGCCACCGCTGTAGGTGATCCCAGTATCGGTCAGCAGGTCCGCGACGCCGGCGAAGCTGGACTCCTCGCCGATCGGCAGCTCCAAGGGAGCGATCCCGGCGCCGAAGGTGGCCTGAAGCTGCTCGAGAGTGCGGGAGAAACTGGCCCGTTCCCGGTCCAGCTTGTTGACGAACACGAGGCGGGGAAGGCCCATCTTGGCCGCCACCTTCCACATCAGTTCCGTCTGGACCTCGACGCCTTCGACGGCGCTGACGACGAAGACCGCCAGGTCGGCGACGCCGAGAGCCGCCAGGGTGTCGGTAGCGAAGTCGGGGTAGCCAGGGCAGTCGAGCAGGTTGACCTTGTGGTCGTGCCACTCGAATGGCGCCAGGGCGACCGAGACCGAGATGTGGCGCTTGGTCTCTTCGGCGTCGAAATCGGTGGTGGTCGTACCGTCCTCGACCCGACCCTTGCGGTTGATGGCACCGGAGGCGAACAGCAGCGCCTCGGCCAGGGTCGTCTTGCCCGCTCCTCCGTGCCCGATCAGTGCAACATTTCGGATCTTCGACGGAGGAAAGCTCTTCACCGGTGTCTACCTCGCTTGGCTCGGGAGGATCAGGGACGTGGGGTTTGGGTACGGTATCTGGGTTCAGACAGCCTAACGGTCGCCGGTGATACGGTGATTGGTAACTTTCGCGAGCATCAGGAGTTGGTTTGTTCGACGGACGGTTCCGCTCCAGCGTCGACAGGCGGGTGGGCCCAGTCGGTGCCGCACTCGCCAAGACAGGACTGAAGCCTGACCACCTGACCGCGCTCGGCCTCGTGATGGCCGTGCCCGCAGCCTTCGCCATCGGCAACGGCCACTTGGTGCTCGGCCTGATCCTGTTGATCGTGGCCGCTGTGCCCGATCTGCTTGACGGGGCGCTGGCCAAGGCCAGCGGGACGGCATCGGTCCGGGGGGCGTTCTTCGACTCGGTCTCCGACCGCGTGACCGACGGCATTGTGCTCGGCGGCGTTGCCTGGTACCTGCAGTCGTCGCGCCACGGCCACGCATCGCTGCTCCCGTTCGCGGTGCTGGCCGTCTCCATGCTGATCTCCTACGAGCGGGCCAAGGCGGAGTCGCTCGGGTTCTCGGCCAAGGGCGGCCTGATGGAGCGCGCAGAGCGGATCATCCTGCTGTGCCTAGGGCTACTCGTTTCCCCACTGCTGGTCCCGATCCTGTGGATCATGCTGGTTCTGACGGCGGCCACAGCCGTCCAGCGTTTCGTCAAGGTGTGGCGCCAGGCCACAGCCGCGGGAAAGGCCGCTGGGAAAAAGGTCGTCGAAGGCGCCATCGCGCCGACCGATGGAAGCACCGCCGGGCTTGCGGGAGCGGGCAGCCACCTGTCGGGCGCCGGGTCTCTGGGCCCCATGCCGCGAGCCTCGCTGCGAGTCACCAGCGGCAACGGCGCTGATCGCGATCGGTCAACCGCCCACCCCACGGATTCGTCCGCGGCCATGTCCGAGCGGTGGCGGGCCTGGCGACAGCAGCAGTTGGCTCAGCGCCAGGCCACCGGTCGGGTCACCCCGAGCGGAAGGCCGGGTCGCCTGCCCGGCGGAGACGGCGCCCGGCGCCAGACCCGATGGGAGGAACGTCGAGCGGCGCGGCTGCGTGCCGCCGCTGACGATGCCGACGCCGGGATCGGCCGCCGGCACAGCACGCGCCGACCCTGACGGCACCACCAACACCCGCTGATCACGCCGCGCCCCTGAGCGCCCCACGGGGTCGGCGCTGGGCGCAAGCCTTGAAGCTGGATCCGGTCCTCCTTTACCGCGCCGGCGCGGCCGGCGCCCACGCATTGCCTCCGTCGCTGGTTGGGGCCATCGCCTCGTCCGTGGCCACTGCGGTGTCCCACCAAGCTGGCAGCGCCGACCGCCGCCGGCTGGTCGGCCGGCACCTACGGCGCGCCGTCGGCCCCGACCTGACGGGGCCCGCGCTGGAGTCGGCGATCGACGAGGCGTTCGGCTCCTACGCCCGGTACTGGGCCGAATCCTTGCGGCTGCCCGGCACCAGAGCCGAGGTCATCGACGACGGCATGAGCTGGGAGGGCATCGGGCGCATCTCGCGGGCGGTGGCCGATGGCCGCGGCGCCATCCTGGCCCTACCACACCTCGGCGGCTGGGAGTGGGGCGGCTTCTGGATGGCGACGCGGGGCTTTGCCATGACCGTCGTGGTCGAAGCGCTCGAACCTCCGGAGCTGTTCGAATGGTTCGCCGGCTTCCGACGAAGCCTCGATATGCAGGTCATCCCTGTGGGGTCGGGTGCCGCCATGGCCGTGGTGCGGGCGCTTCGCTCAGGTGGCGTGGTGTGCCTCCTGTGCGACCGCAACATCGCAGGCGCGGGCGGCGTCGAGGTGGAGTTTTTCGGCGAGCGCACGGAGTTGCCCGGGGGCCCAGCGACGCTGGCCATGCGCACCGGCGCCGCCTTGCTTCCTTCGGCGGTCTATTTCGACGGACCGGGCCACCGGCACCGGGCGGTGGTACGACCGGAGATCGTGCCCCGGCCACTCCCCAAGGGCTCCAGCTCGGCGGACCTCAGGGCTGAGGTGGCTCGAATGACCCAGGTGCTGGCGGGTGACCTGGAGGTATTCATCCGCCACGCCCCGACGCAATGGCACCTCATGCAGCCCAACTGGCCGAGCGACCCGGGATACTCGCGTTAGTGCTGGTCAGAGCGATTTCTGGACGCTACTCGCCGTCGTTGGTCGTCAAAAGTCCTCAGCAGGTTTTGTGAAGCCGGCCTGAACGACCGATCCGGCCCGCTCGTTGTCCGCCGGCATCAGGTGGGTGTAGGCGGCATCATTACCGCGGTAGCCCCACAGCAACCGGTCTTGTCGTACGCTTCGCGAGGGTGGTGTCCACGCGACCGCTTCCGCACGACTTTCTTCTCGCCTTTCCGGACCTTGAGGCGCGCTCCACGGTTCGCCTTCACCCCCGTCGCTCGGCGGTCGCAGCCGACACCAGCCACTTCGGTGGGAACATCCTCTGGCCCGAGGGTGAGGAATGGCCAAACTGCGATGAGCACGGCCCGTTCACGCCGGTTCTTCAGTTGCTGGCCGCTGACGTACCGGAACTCGCTTTTCCCGAAGACCGAGATCTCCTTCAGATCCTATGGTGCCCGGCCGCCCACATTGAGACGTGTGGGCCGACACCGCGTGTCATGTGGCGGCAGCGCGCCCAGATCGAACGGGTCGTCCTGTCACCCCCGATGACCGCCGATCGTGAGGTTTACTGGAAGCCGAAGTCCTGTCGTATCAGCCCTGAACGGGTCGTCGAGCTTCCGTCGTTCCGAGAGCTTCGTCCGGACAGAGTTGAGGAGATCGACGAGTGGCTCCTTGGCCATCTCACTGAGTGGTGGATTGCGGGACTGGTGGATGAACCGTCACCGGAGGTCCTCCAACGCTTCGAGGGTCGACCCCCGTCGCTGTATTGCCAACATTTCAGTGTTGCCCCCGGTAGCAAAGTCGGCGGCTACGTCGATTGGGAGCAGGATGCGGTGAATCTCCGCTGTCCGTCGGGCCACGGGATGGATCATCTGGTTACCGTGTCAACTTTTGAGCACGAGGCCGGCGAACAGTGGTTCCGGTGGCTACCGATCGAGCACCAGGCGGCGATACGGGCGGACAGCGCAGTTCAGGCCGCGCTCGCGAATCCCCTCGGCCTCGAAGACATGAGAGCCGACGGCTTTCATTTCTTCGTATGCCGGCAATGCCCCGACCCCGAGGTCATCCTCGAATACCAATCCAACTGATACGCCGAAGGTGGCCCTACGCCGGTCGTCTTCCCCATCCCATCAATCGCCCAGTCGAGTCCAGCGACAACGAGTAGTCCCCACCGGCTGCTACAGCGGTCACCTCCGACAGCGTCATCCCCTGATCGTCCGTGACCTGCACTGGTGACGACCGGTCGTCGCTGACGGGGCGGCTCAGTTGGCGTTGGTCGTTCGCGCCCCAAGTCCACACCGTTCCGTCCTCGACAATGGCAACGGAGTGGCGCGTCCCGGCCGCCACGGCGAGCACCCTTCCCAGACCTGGCACCAACACGGGCCGTCGGACAACGGGTGTCGTCAGCCCATTGACATCCCCACCCCCGCAGGGTCCGCATTGACCGTCACTGTTGTCACCCCACGCCCAGACACCGCCGTCGACGTCCAGCGCGAGACAATGGCGGCCGCCAGCGGCGAGTGCGACGGTGGGCGGGAGTCGTTCTACCAGGGCGGGGACGGCACGATTCTGGGCAGTCGACTCGGCCAGTTGAGCAAAGCGATTGTCACCCCACGCCCAGACACCGCCGTTCCAGTCCAAGGCAAGCGAAAATGCGTCGCCCGCCACGACAGCCTCCGCGCCGTCGACCCCCGGCACTCGGACCCGGGTTGTGTACTGCTCGTCGTCGCCTCCGTTTCCGATCTGGCCGCTCCGGTTGTCACCGAATGCCCACACACTGCCGTCATTCAACACCACAAGCGAATGAGTGCCCCCACCGGCAACGCAACTCACCGCCTCCACAGCCACCGGCTCGACCGGCGTCGTCCGATTGGAATCCGTCTCGGGATCGCCTAGCTGACCCCGATCGTTACGCCCCCACGCGTAAAGTGACGAATCTCCGCAAATAGCGAACGAGTGATCTCGGCCAGCAGCGACCGAGATCACCCCGCCGAGACCGGGGATCACGACGCCGGCCGGACTGGGCGTCAGGTCTCCATCTCCGAGCTGCCCCAACTCGTTACCCCCTCGAGCGAAGACCGAACGGTCCGCCAATAGCATCAGACAATGCCGGTGACCAACAGCGAGCGCGCTGGCCGCCCAACGCGGCGCCACCACAAAATGTCGCGGCCAACTCACCATCCTGCCGTTCTGCATGGCCGCCAAGCAGTAATAGCCCGGGCGGGCCGGCATCACGACCGCCTGCGCATCCCAAACCCCGTCGCCGTCCGTCGAGAACACAGCGCTGAAACCGTCGGGTCTGTCGAACAATGCCCCAGGATCGCGCGGCGTGGCACACGGGTGTCCCGTGAACCAATACGCAAGCTGGTAGCTTGCGAGAGGCGCGAGATCACGGGCGAAGCTGAAGGCCGTCGTCGCTCCTCGGAAAGCGGTCATCACGCCGTCCGGCCCGGTGCCACGCGTCGGGCAAACCCAAACGGTGCCAACCAACGGCACAAGGCCCTCGTTGTTCGCCGGAGGGACGAACCTCAATTCCTCAGGGTGGCTCACGCCGCCGAGGTTACCCGGCGTGCCAATAGCGGCCGCGGCGCCTCGTTGCCTGCGCCAACGCATCGACGCCGAACACCGGCAACGACAGAACACTCCCCCCCAATAACATCAAGAGCTCCAGAGAGACCCTGCCCCAAAGGTCTCTGCGCGGGGGCGCTTGCTGCGGCAAGCAGGAGGTGAGTCCCGCGATTGTGGGGCGACGGGAACGGCGGGTCCGCGGCCGCGGCTGCCGCGCAGTCTCTTGCCGAGCGAACGCGTATCGCCCGTCACCGGCCCTCCAGATGGCCTTCTGGGGCGCAGGCCGCCCGCGGGCCAGACGGTGGCGCACTCACGGAGAGAGCATCGGAGGTGGCATCTCCTCGACAACGAAGGGACTGAGCCAGCCAGGCATCAAGTGTCGCAGCCGGGAGTACCTCCGCATCATCTACGGGCCCGAGTACACGGCCGAGGAGAACCTCAGCCGGCTACGGTCCCGCGGTCTCGGCCACAAGCGCTCCCTCGCCCTGCGGGAGTTCGCCCTCGGGATCGAAGCCCTCGAGCGTTTCGTGACCGGCGAACCGCTCTACCGGGTTCACGAATGCGTCTTCGGAGTCTTGGCGCTCGAGAGCGAACCAGTCGATCCGAGACTCTGATCGGCCCGGGATCCCTTATTTGATCAACCCGGCGTAAGCACAACCTTGCTGCTGAGGGTGTAGCCGCGGCCAGTTGTTGACGGTGTGCGCCTCCGACCGTGAGAAAACGGCGACGGTGCGCCCGGTTCCAATGTCACTCTGTGTGGATGACCAACCCCGGGCGAGGCGACAACCGGCTCGACCCGCTGCTGATCTTCGAGACTCTGGTTGGGAGCCGTGCGTATGGGCTGGCCGGATCAGACTCAGACACTGACGTGAAGGGCGTCGTCGTGGGGCCCTCGTCGTGGTACTTCGGTTGGCGGGGAGGACCGGAGATTATCGAGTTGTCGGCCGACCATGTTCGCTACGAACTTCGTCGCTACCTGCAGCTTTGCGTCGCGGCCAACCCGACCACGTTGGAGATGGCGTGGACGCGTGACGAGGACCGGGTCATGGTCCATCTCCTGGGCGAACGGCTCCTGGCCGAACGGGACCGATTCCTGTCCAAACGCGTCGCCGAGCGCTTTGGACGGTACGCGCTGTCGCAGTTGAAGCGGATCCGAACCCACCGCTCATGGCTACTCTCACCGCCGTCGGGGCCTCCGGTCAGGGCCCAGTTCGGGTTGCCGGACCACACCGTTATCCCGGCCGACCAGTTGGCCGCGGCGGAGAAGCTTTTCGACGAGGGGCGCTTCGACGAGGCCGACGTTTCGGCCAACTTTGTCGATCTGCTCGTCAGGGAGCGGCGCTACAAGGCGGCTCAGAAGCACTGGGCGATGTACCGACGCTGGGAACGGGAACGTAACCCGGCTCGCGCCGCGCTCGAAGCCCGCTATGGCTACGACACCAAGCACGCCATGCACCTAGCGCGACTTCAGCGCATGGCGCTGGAGATCCTCACCACGGGCAATGTTGTCGTCTATCGACCCGACTGTGAGGAACTCCTCGCGATTCGGAGCGGGGCGTGGACGTTCGATGAGCTTGAATCGAACTCGGCGCGCCTGGCTGCCGAGATCGAGTCTGCGGCTGCGATCAGTGCGTTGCCAGCCGAACCCGACGAGGATGCGATCGACAGACTCTGCGCCGATCTTGTCGCGGAGGGCATCGGATGTTGAACCCCGATCTCGACGTCGGAAGGCGTTGGTTGGCCGCTAATGGTCCGCCGGGCCGGGTGGTGCTATGCGCCGTGACGGGCTCGCACCTCTATGGATTCCCCAGCCCCGACAGCGATCTTGACCTGAACGGTATCCATCTGGGTCCGACGCGCGAGCTGCTGGGCCTAGGCGAGAAGTCCGCCGCCCACGATGCGGTCGGCTGGTCTGATGGCATCGAATGCGACTTGACCACAAACGAGGTCGGCGACGCTATCCGCCTGCTGCTGCACGGAAACGGCAACATGCTCGAACGGATCCTCTCGCCCTGGCAGTTGGTCACCGGCACCGAGATCGGGGAACTGGCCGGACTGGCGCACGGTTGCCTGAGCCGCCGATTCGCCAATCATTACGGCGGCTTCTTCCGGGGTCGCTGCGCCGAGCATGAGCGACACCCTACAGCGAAGTCGCTGCTCTATAGCTGGCGGGTCGCGCTCACCGGCCGTCACCTGCTTCGTGCCGGCGAACTGGTTGCCGACCTCGGCCTGTTGGCCGACCTTTACGCCCGTCCCGAACTCCACGATCTGATCGACGCTAAGCGAGACGGCGGGGAGCACTGCCTACCACCGGCCGATCTCGACCGACATCTACGAGCTCTGTGGCCGGAACTCGGCGCAGCCCTGACCGACGCCGAGAACCAGTCGTCGTTGCCGTACGAGGCGAACCGCCCCGAAATCGAGGAGTGGGTTGTCCGAGGGCGCATCGCCGGCCTTGACTCGTACGCGTGAGCATGCGGTGTGAAATGAATGCGACCCACGCGCGGGTGCCCCTTCTCTCTGATTCAGTGGGGGTGCGCCTGCAACTCCGCGTCAAGGAGTTGTCGCGCCATCCATCGGAGGCCGGGCAGAACGGTCAGCACTCGCTGAAGGTCCTCCCATCTGTCCTGCACTAGCGGATCGCCATCGGTATCCAAATGGGCGACGGAGTGGCGCATTGTTTCGCGAATGTCGTCGAACGCGACGCGGAGTTTGACGGACCCCGTCGGGTGCGGGTTCGTCCGCCAAGAAGGTGATGAGGTCAAAATTCTCTCTCGGCGGCCCCTTCTGCCTTCGACGCTCCTGGCCGGGCGATCTCGAGCTTGCAGCGCCCTCGCTGACAGGAGGACGGAAGCGTCGACCTGCTCTTCGCGGCGTTGACTCAGAGGGCTACCTCGACGAGGCTGGTCGTGCTCGACGCTGGCGGGACCACCTCGCCGTGGGCCCGCAGCGACTCCACGTGCACCGCGATGGCTTCGGCGATGTTGGCCTGGACTTCCTCCAGAGTGGCCCCGGTACTTACACAGCCGGGCAGGTCGGGCACATACGCCGACAAGTTCCCCTCGGCCTGTTCAATCACCACTGCGTATCCGGTCATCGTCGTCTCCCAAGTCCGGCTTGGCGTCTGATTGATCCCAGCGTACCGGCGGCCAGGTCATCACCGAGCCGGCCGGGCACCGTGACCGTCCCCGGTTTGGTTGGGTGGCGGTACTGGCGGTGGCTGCCTACTTGGCGGTCGAGCTTCCAACCGTCGCGTTCCAGCTCTCGGATTACCTCTCGCACCTTCATCACCGGTGGTTCAGCGGTGGGGCATGTCGCGACGCACCCCGGTCGCGACGACCAGGCGAGCGACGTCAGGATCGGCGGTGATGATCCCCGTACCGTTCTGCAGACCCTCGATGGTGATCCCGGCGGCGCGTTCGGCGTCAATTTGGGTTAAGAAGGCCAGCACGTTTTCCTTCGTGTCGAGGCGTTGCCCGCCCGTGATGATCGATTCGTCATCAGGTTTCGGCGGCGGCGCGCGGCGGACCCGCTCGGCGCGTTCATCAAAGCTCAGAGCCGGTTTCGATTCGCCCACGCTTTGACGGTACTTCCCGGTGCCATCCCGCTGTCGTGGCCCTGCGGCGGCGGCCGAGGCGTGTCGTGAGGTTCGGACGGAGGTGGTGCCCCCGTCCCGTCACGCTCGCCTCGGTGACCAGCCCTTATTCCGCCTTTAGACTATTCCTCAGATGCGATTTTCCGCGCCGAGTGACGTTCCGCTCCGCCACCTCCGCCATCCGCAGTTCGACCGTTGGTTCGTCACCCTGCTGGCGGTAGTCGCGGCCGAGGTCGCACCGGCATCGACTACCTGTGGGGGCACGGCAGGGGGGCGGTGATGCCCGACGTCCGTCACGCATCCAGACCAGCCGCCACTACCCCGATATGAGCGAGGTCCGCACCGATCAGATGGTCAACAACCGCCGGTATCTCATAAGGGTTCTGATCTGCTTCGCCGATGCCGACACCAGTGTGTCGTCTGCCTTGGAGGCAGCAAGGACCGCTACGAGACCCGCACCGGCAGGGACTGGTACGCCGACCACGTACCCGTCGCCGATCTCATTGTGGACCACTACCGCAGCAGAGGAGCGTTCAAGTGACCGACACCGCTAACACCGCCGACACGACCGACGACAACGAGCTCACGCCCCAGGAGTGGCTCGACTCCACCGCGGAAGAGGGCGCCCACGACGATGCTTGGACGCATCCCGACCCGGAGTTCCCAGCCCTCCTCGAGCAATCACGGCGGTGCCGGCGGACGGAACACGAGATCGTCACCAGCCTCGCCGAGCTGCGCCGCGCTGCAGGCCGGAACCAGACCGAGCTGGCCGAGCGGTGGGGTCATCGCCAGCCGCATGTCTCCAAGGTCGAGAACGACCCGACCAACGTCGAGCTGTCCACCCTGGCCGGCTACGTCCGCGCCCTCGGCGGCCGGCTCACCATCACCGTCGAGGCCGGCGGCCACATCTACTACGAGGACCTCGTCGGCTCCTGACCCGAGCTCTAGTCCTCAGCTAGTCCTCAATAAGTCCTCAGCACAACGGAAACCCGGGGAATCCAGTGGTCACCAACGGTAGACAAACGTGCGGTCAGACGGCTTTCTGGTGAATCGCTGCAGGTCATGGCACCCCAATGTTCAGTTGCAGCCCAACTGGCCATCAGACCCGGCTACGAGCGATCGCGCTGGTCCAGCGGCTTCGTGCGGCGATCCCATTTCGGCCTCTCCGCGGGCCTCAACGACTACGAAAAAGATCGCCTCATGAAATGGTTGGGCGTCGGCAGCGGCCAGTAGTGGGGCCGGTACCGCTGCCCATGCGGCGTGAACACCACGCCTCCGGGCGGCCACTCACTTGGAAGTCGAACGTCCCGCAAAGACATGTCCTTGACGCCCGGCTGCCAGTCGAAGTCCAAGAACGCCCAGCCGACCTCGCTGGAAGGTGCGTAACAGAGGACGTGGCGACCGACGACGACGGTCGGCTCGGGCAGCAATGCATCGATCTCGCTGCGGGTCCAGTCGCGCTCGCCCCACCGCTCACTATCACAAACAAGCGTCCACTCTTCCTCGTCGAGCGGCTCGCCAACGTCGAGATAGCCCATTCCCGACGCGATTTCCGCCCATAAGGACGCCACCTCCTCCGTTGGCGAGAACCTCAGGTCCCTGAACCACTCGGCTACCGCATGCAGGCCCAGGGGCCCGAACCGACGAAGGTATTCCTCGCGGGACGCCGCGAAGTCCTCGACCCGGTCATCGATCCAGGTCAGGTCCTGCAATACACCATTGAGATAGCAGTCGATGTTGACAGCGCCGGGGGCTAACATCCCAGGACGGTCCAGGACGAGACGAAGATGCGCCAGCTTCCAGGTCCGGAACTCGTCGAGCGTCCTCACCATCGAAGCCTATGACCTTAGGGCCGACGTCGACGCGGACGGCCTCAGCCTTGGAGGCCAAGTGTGTTTTCTGGGACACCCCGCTCGCTGCGTAGAGAGGGGGCTAGGTAGCGGCAAGGTGGACCAGCCGCCAACTATGTCCGGTGGCGTCACCAATGTAGATAACGCCTCTTGCGTGGGGGTCGGACGGCGCTTGTTGTCCATTGGTGAGAAGGCACTGGTCGCTGCTGACGCAAGTCAGGCCGATCAGCCCGCCGACGAGATCGGGAATGGTGGCGCTCGTTGCCAGCTCCGCCCGTTGATAGGACCGATAGCGTCCAGGTGCGCCCCCCATCGACGGTCGTGATCGCGTCGAAGCTGGGAGTCGAGCCGCCTTGGTCGACCACTGCCGCACACGATTCGGCGTTGGCGCAACTGATCCTGATGGGCGGTGGCAGTCCGGATGGCAGGTTCAAGGCGGTCCACGTCATCCCGCTGTCGGTGGATTCCAGCACTGCGCCGGTTGGATCCTGGCCGCCGCTGGCAGCGGTCATGAAGCACTCCGTGGCGCTGGGGCAGGAGAGGTGGCGCGGGTACTCGATACCGGCCGGCGAGACGCCGGGCGACCACGTGCCGTCGCCGTCCAGGGTGTACCAGACGACCGCGCGACCGCTGACCAGGTTGATTCCGGCGACAATGCAGCGACCCGGTCCGGTACAGGCGGCGGTCCGTGGCGCCAGGTCGTGACCTACCGTTATCGCTGACCAGTGCCGGCCGGCATCGTTGGTGGCGAACACGGACTCGCCTGCGATGAAGCAATTGTCGGCGTCCCAGCAGGCGAGGGAGAGGGGACCGAAGCCGTCCATCGGCCCGTTGACCGCCGGCGGGGCGGTCCAGGTGATGCCGCCGTCGGTGCTGGTCACCGACGCCACCTCCGGGTCCAGCCCAAAACCGACGGCCACGCACGAGCCGGCGTTGGAGCACTCGACGGTGCGGTAGGCGTCGGTCACGTCCGCGGTGGGCACCACCCGGGACTCCCAATACGACGACAGAGCCGTCCACCCCGCAGGCGTCGAGGTGACATGCCAGGCCGCGAGGGGGGCGCCAACCACCGCGGCGACCAGCGCGATCGACATACAAACGACGGGAACGTCGGGCCGGAGGGGCCGCCGACACAATGCCCATGCCGAGAGGCCAACCGCCGCGGCGGCGCCCCCCGCCACGGCCAAGCGGCCGATCAGGAGTTGCGCCGCATATCTTCACCCGAGGTCGGCTGGGCCAGCGACCATCCGAAAACGCCCCCCGCCGACAGGGCAAAGGTCCCCACGAACGAGGTGACCAGCACCCGGGTCCTCTTTGAGACGGGGGTGGAGGGTAATTGATGCCATTTCCGGATCACCGCGACAAACAAGACCGCCAACAGAACCGTTACCACGAGGGACGACACCATCGACAGGGCGCGAACCCACTCCAGCCGCCAGGCAACATGGGGCGATGGAGTCAACCGGCGCCGGCCGTCGGAGGATGCGATATCCGACTGCTCGTAGCTCTACGAGCGCGCCAGCGAGCACCGCGGCGCCCGCCAAGCGCCACAGCGTTAGCGAGGCTCGCCAAGGCCACGACGCGCGGTCGACGGGCGCGGGTGCCGCCGCCTCGGCATGAACCGACACGCCCTATCATCGGTAACTCCCGTGCGCCCTCTTGAGGGCTTTGATCGGCGGCGCGGGGCCTTTTCCCGCCCCCTTCTCAGCTCAGGGCACCAGTTGCATCGCCGGCTGCATCGCCTCGGTGACGTCGATCACGAGCGGGCTGGTGGCTTCGGGGTCCAGCGGGTCGGGGCCGGGATCGAAGCCTTCGGCCACGGTGGCGATCTGGGCCGCGAAGGCCTCCCCGCCCACCCGGGCCACCGTGGCGGCGAAAGGCTCGGCCTTGTAGCGCAGCGCCTCCCAGACCCCGACGACGGCCTCAACCACGGCCTCCACCTCGGGTTCGGCGACCCGCCCGAGGTCCTCGGCCACCCGCCGGGAGGCAAGGTCGGCCCCCAGCCACAGGTGGTACCCAAGCTGGACCTGGCCGTTGACGCGAACCTTGGCGCCCGAGAGGCCGATGTCGGCCGCCTGGTGCTGGGCACAGGAGTTGGGGCAGCCGGAGACGTGCACCCGGAGGTTGGAGTTGCGGGCCAGCGCCCCGCAGCCGAGGAGGCGCCGGCCGGCCGCGGGGGCGGCGGTGATGGCCAGACTGCAGACGGCCGACCCTGTGCAGGCCCGCACGTCGCCCGCCTCCTCGGCGCCCTCCAAGCCGAGGCCATGGGCCGCCAGGGACGACCGCACGGTCGTCAAGTCGGCGAGGCGGACCCCTCGCAGAGCCACGTTCTGGTTCCTGGTCAGGTAGAGCATCCCGTCGGCGTGCCGCCGAGCCAGGCCGGCCAGCGCCCGCAGCTCGTCGGGGGTCAGGTCGCCGAGGGGAACGTTGGCGGTTACCGTGGCCCGGCCCGGCGTCCGTTCCGGCCGCACCCCGTTGCCCCACCCGCCTTCGGGCAGGTGACGAAGTATCTCGGACAGCTGAGCCGACGACTGCACCAGCACGCCGGGCGGCGGCGCCAGCCCGGCCCGCAGCGACTTGTGGCGCTCGAATGCGGCGTCGAAGGCCCGGCGGAAGGCGGCCTCGCCCAGCGCCTCGATGGCGTACTTCATGCGGCCCTTCTTCGGGTTGTCGATGTCCCCGTGGGCGACGAACACCTCGATGAGGGCCAAGGCGGCAGCCACGGCATCGACCCGCGGCACGAACTCGCAGAGCGGCAGGGCCAGCATCGGTTTGGTGCCCAGGCTCCCGCCGGCCCAGAGCTGGTAGCCGGCGACCCCGTCGACCACCCCGGACACGAAGCCCCCGTCGTTCAACAAGGCGTGGTCCCGGCACGACGGGCACCCACCGAAGGCCAGGTTGACCCGGCTCGGGAGGCGGCAGTTCAGCTGGCCCGAACGCATCACGATGCTGGCCGAAACCAGTCGGGCGTCGGGGTAGCAGTCGAACGGCTCGTCGAGTCCCACCCCGGCGTCGGGGCACGACATGACGTTGCGCAGCGTATGGCCGCACGTCGAGCGGGTGCTCAGCCCCATCTTGGAGATGGCCTCCAGCGCGGCCGGGACCTGGCGGGCCTCGACCCAGTGCAGCTCCAGGTTCTGCCGGGTCGACAGGTGCAGCCAGCCCTGGCCATACCGCTCGGCCAGGGTGGCCAGCGACCGGGCCTGGCGGGGGCTGAGGCGTCCGCCGACTACCCGGCACCGGATCATGAACACCCCCGGCTGAACCTGGGCGCACACCCCGTAGGTCTTCAGGGCGTAGCGGTCCTCCGCGGTGAGCCAACCGTCGCCTTCGGCCGCGAGCCGCTGCAAGTCGACCGGCAGACCGGCTCGCTTTGCGGCAGGAATGTCGGCAACCGCCATGACCTTGATCCCACCACCTCGATGTTGCCTGGCCGTGCCGGGTGGGCTACCTGCGTGTTACAGCTTGCGCACACACGCCGGTGGTCCCAAGGCGAGGCACGGCGCGACATTTAAGGCGGTATAGCGCCTTAAATGTCGCGATCGTTCTCGCCCGAGGGCCGTCGGCGGGGCCGAGCTTGAGCGGTACCGTGCCCGGGTGCCCGACGACCTGGCCGGCGAGGTGACCGAGCTGCTTCAGCAGCTGATCCGCAACGCCTGCGTCAACGACGGCACGGCCGAGTCCGGACACGAGGAGCGCACCGTCTCGGACCTGGTGGCCTACCTCGGCGGAGCCGGGCTGGACCTGGCCACGTTCGAACCGGCCCCAGGGCGCACATCGCTGGTGGCCCGCATCGAGGGTTCCGACCCGGCGGCGCCTTCGCTGTGCCTGATGGGTCACACCGACGTCGTGCCTGTCACACCGGCCCACTGGTCGCGGGACCCTTTCGGCGGGGAGCTGGTCGACGGCGAGGTGTGGGGCCGGGGCGCCATCGACATGCTGAACCTGACGGCGTCGATGGCGGTGGCCACCCGGCACTTGGCGGCGTCGGGCTTTCGCCCCCGGGCGACGCTGGTGTACCTGGCGGTGGCGGACGAGGAGTCAGGCGGTGATTTTGGTGCCGGGTGGCTGACCGAGCACCAGTGGGATGCTGTGCGGACCGACTACGTGGTCACCGAGTCGGGCGGGATTCTCGTCCCGACTAGCCAGGGCCCCAAGGTCACTATCACCGTGGCCGAGAAGGGTGTCGCCTGGCGACGCCTACGGGTGGCGGGTACGCCAGGGCACGGGTCGATGCCATTCCGGTCCGATAACGCGGTTGTGAAGGCGGCCGAAGTGGTGCGACGGCTGGCGGAGTGTCGGCCCTCGGCGGGCATCGGCGAGGTGTGGCGGCGCTACGTCGAAGGCAGCATCGACGACCCCGAGCTTCGCGCGGCGCTGGTGGATCCGGCTCGGGTCTGGGAGGCGTGCGAGTCCGCTTCGGACCTCGGGGCGGCCAAGTTCTGGCATGCCTGCACCCACACCACCTGCTCACCCAACGTGGTCCATGGCGGGGTCAAGACCAATGTGATCCCCGATGTGGTCGACCTGGACGTGGACATCCGGACTCTGCCCGGCCAGAGCGACGACGACGTCGAGCGCTTCCTCTGGTCGGCGCTGGGCGATTTGGCGGGCGAGGTCACGGTGTCGCCGTTGCACGGTCGTCCGTCCACGTCGTCGCCGACCGACACCCCGCTGTGGGCGGCGCTGTCGCAGGTCGCCGGCGCCTCGTATCCCGGCGCGACGCTCCTGCCCCGGATGACGTCGGGGGGGACGGACGCGGGGTGGTTTCGGCCCAAGGGCAGTGTGGTCTACGGGTTCGGGTTGATGAGCCCGCAGGTGACGCAGGCCACCTTTGCCAACCGGTTCCATGGCAACGACGAGCGCATCGATGTGGCTTCGCTCGGGATGACGGCGGAGATGTGGCTCCGCCTGGCACCAGCGTTTCTGGGGTAGGCGGCCCTCGGCGCGGTAGCTGGCCCCGGCGCTGCCTCAGACGGCCCCGGCGCTGTCTCAGGCGGTCAGGACGCTGCCTGAGCCGATTCCGGCGCTGCCTCAGGCGGTCAGGATCTTGTACGCCGCGTCGACATCCGACAGATCGGCCAGCAGTGCATCGGGGTCCAACGCCGCCAGGTCCCCCGCCGCTACGTTCCCCGTCGCCACGAGGAGGCACCGGGCTCCGCCCGCCCGGGCGCACGCCAGGTCCCGCTCGGTGTCCCCGACCACCCAAGCATCGGCCGGCGAGACGTCCAAGCCTCGCAGTCGGGCGGCTCGTTCCAACGCCACCGGAACCAGCTGGCAGCGGTCGTGGTCGTCGCTGCCGTAGGCCCCAATCTTGAGGTCGAGCCATCGGTCGAGACCGAAGGCGGTGACCTTGACGGCGGCGTTGGCCTCAAGGTTGCCCGTCAGGAGCGTCTGGTAGACCCCGTCGGTTGCGGCCAGGCGAGCCAGAAGTTCGGGCACGCCCGGGTGAGGGGCGCCGTTGGCCGCCAGCGCCTCGGCGGCCAGCGCCAACTCCGCCTCCAGCAGTGCCAAGACCTGGGGAAGGTGCAGCTGGGGTTCCTCGACCTCCATCAGCGCGAGGTACTCGAGGGCGATCTCCGGGTCCGTCTTGCCCCCCAGGCGCACCCGCTCGGTGATTCGAGCCGTCGGGGCCAGGCCGAGGACCTGGGCAAAGGCCCGGTCGAACACCTCCGAGCCGATCCCCCGGGAGTGGATCAGGGTGCCGTCGACATCCCACAGGATCAGCTTCGTCACGGCGCCCGACGCTACCGGGCCGCTCCGCCGGCCCGGTCGGCCGCAAGTCCGTGGCGCCCGTGGCGCCCGTAGCGCCCGTGGCGCTCGATCGGCCGCAAGTCCGTGGCGCCCGCAGCGCCCGTGGCGCCCGATCGGGTCGCAAGTCCGCCGGTGGCCACCATCAGAGACCCAGACGGGACCGGCGCCGATGCCCTCTTCGGGCAGGGACGGTCCAGTGGCTCACCACTTGCAACACGAGCGATGCCCCCGCCGCCACCACCAGGGCTTCGGTGAAGATCAACGACGAGGGCAGCCGCAGGTCGTAAAACCGCCGCCCCACCGGCAGCGCGAAGGCCAGCGCCCCCAACCCCGCCATGGTGGCCACCAGTGCCAACTTCCAGGTCCGCAACGGTCGAGCCTGGATGACGAGGACCCAGAGCGAGACTCCGAACATGACGATGGTGGCCGCCGTCTTGGCCTGCGGCGGGCTGTTGTGGGCAGCCCGGGCCAGCCCATAGGTGATGAAGACGGCGACCGAGGCGAGCACGCCGGCGGGAACAGCGAAGGTCATCACCCGGCGCACGAACCCCGGCCGGAAACGTTCCGAGCTCGGCCCCAGCGCCAGAAAGAACCCTGGCACGCCGATCACGAGGGTGCTCACGAGGGTCAGATGGCGCGGCAGAAACGGAAACGGCCATCCCGCCACCGCCACCGCCAGCGCCAGGACCATGGAGGTGACGTTCTTGACCAGGAACAGGTTGGCAACACGCTCCACGTTGGCGATCACCCGCCGGCCCTCGGCCACCACGTTGGGGAGCACCGAGAACTCAGAGTCCAGCAGAACCAACTGGGCGACCGCCCGGGTGGCCGCCGTCCCCGAACCCATGGCCACGCCGATGTCGGCGTCCTTCAGGGCCAACACATCGTTCACCCCATCGCCGGTCATGGCCACGGTGTGGCCCCGGGCCTTCAGCGCATCGACCAGCGAGCGCTTCTGCTGCGGCGTCACCCGCCCGAAAATGGCATGGTCGTCGGCCGCCGCCGCCAGCGTCTCGGCGTCGGCGCCCACCAAGGTCCGGGCGTCCACCGGCTCTGCGGCCGAGGGAAACTCGACCTGGCGGGCGATGGCCCCCACCGTGGCCGGGCTGTCGCCGGAGATGATCTTGAGCGTCACGTCCTGGGCGGTGAAGTACCGAAGGGTGGCAGCGGCGTCGGCCCGCACCTGCTCCTCGAAGGTCACTACCGACTGGGGGACCAGGCCAGGAGGCAGCGTGGTCCCCTGCAGGGTGGCGCCGGTGCGGGCCAGAAGCAGCGTCCGGGTGCCCTCCTGCGCCAGCTCGCCGATCCGCTGGCGGCAGTCGCCGCAGTCGGCCATCCCGGCCATCACGATCTCGGGCGCCCCCAGCACCCACGTCCCGTGGCCCTCGAACGAGGCGCCGCTCCATTTTCGGGCCGACGAGAACGGAGCGGAGACAACCTGGTCCCAGCCTGGAGGGTGGGGAAATACCTCCCGCAGCGCCACCATGGTTGCGTTGGCGGCTTCCGCCGCCGCCAGGCTGGCCAGGGCCTCGTCGACCTCGGATGGTCCCGGACCCAACGGTTCGACCCCGCTGAAGACGATCCGCCCCTCCGTAAGGGTTCCGGTCTTGTCGAGACACAGCACGTCCACTCGGGCCAGGCCCTCGACGGCCGGAAGTTCCCGGACCAACACCCGGCGGCGGGCCAAGGTGAGGGCCGCAGCGAAGAAGGTGATGCTGGCCAAGAGCACAAGGCCCTCGGGAACCATGCCCACCATGCCCGCCACCGCTCCCTGGATTGCCTGGCGCCAACTCGAATTGGTCCCGAACTGGCTCAGGAAAAGAATCGGGCCCACCACCGCCAGGGCGATTGCGACGTAGCGCAGGATCCGATTGATCCCCTGCGAAAGCTCTGAGTCGGTCAGGCTGAACCGTCGGGCATCGGCGGTCAGCTGGTTGGCGAAGGAGTCGGCGCCGACCGCAGTGACCTGGGCCGTGGCGATACCCGACACCACGTTGGTGCCCGAGAGCAGCATCTCGCCGTCGCGTTTGGCCACCGGATCCGACTCGCCGGTGACGTTCGACTCGTCGACCTCGAGGCCCTCGGATTGACGGATGCGGCAGTCGGCGGGGATTTGTTCGCCAGGGCGCAGCCGTACCAGGTCGTCGAGCACCACCGACTCCAGCGCGATCTCGCTGACGTCGCCGCCGTTGCGCACCACCATCGCCCGCGGGGCGCTCAGGACCGCAAGGCGGTCGAGAGTGCGCTTGGCCCGCAACTCCTGGAGGATGCCGATGCCCGAGTTGAGAACCACGATGAGGGCGAACAGGGCGTCGCCCAAAGCGCCGGTGATCAGCACCAGCAGCGCCAGGGCGCAGAGCAGGGCGTTGAAGGGCGTCAAGACGTTGGCCCGGACGATGTCCCTGAGCGGGCGGCTGCTTGCGCTCCCGGTGTCGTTGTCCAACCCGGCGTCGACCCGGGCCGCCACTTCCTCGTCGGTCAAGCCACCGGGCGGGGTCTCGGAACGCTCGGCCGGCCCCGCTGGCCCGAGGGCGGCCACGGGAGGATTGGGGCGGCCGGCGTGCTCGTCGGGAGCCGGCGACACCACCACGTCGGCTGAAGCTACTCCGTGCCCGCCTCGACTCTGGGGAAACGCTCCAACCAGAGCGGTCGTGCCTGTTGTCGTCCGCCACCACGTAGGTGTCCTCCACGTCGCCGGACACCTACCGGCGTCACGACTCGCCGGCGTGGCAACGGCTCCGCCGGGTGCTGACTCCCCGACGTGGCGAACGGCTCCGCGGGTGCTGGCTCCCCGGCCTCGCTATGGCCGCCATTTCGGTATTAACCGGACAAATGGAATAGAGCAAGCGCGGGCCGCGTCCTTTTCCAGATATCGCACCTGACTTTCTCGTACCATGATCCACGGTGGGCAGTCGCGAAGTGCGCGCGGAAACGCGGGCGAATGAACTCTTCACACGGGCGGCAGGTGACGTTCCGATTGCCTCGCCACGAACGCTCTACCGCCTCGTGGCAATCGTCGTCGCGCTGGTGACGCACTTTGTATCAGCGGCAGTGGCATTTGCCGGATTATGGATAATTGTCGCTACCGTGCCCGATTTCTGGGGCCTGGGGCCGGGCTGGCGGTCCTTGCCTTTGCCGTCTTCCTCGCACCTCGACCCGGCCGCCTGAGCAAACTGGACAACGCCAGGTCCCCGACGGATCTGCCGGTCCTGTTCGAGCTGTGCGCAGCGATCGCCCGCCAGATCGGTGCCCGCCCGCCGGTGGCGATCGTCATCGACGAGCAATTCAATGTCGGCTGGCGACACGTCGGCTGGTCGCGCCGGCCCGTGCTCATAATCGGCGCACCGCTTTGGGCCGTTCTCGGGCCAGAGGAGCGGGTCGCGGTGCTGGCCCACGAGATGGGCCACGAGCGAAACGGCGATGCCACCAACAGCCTCGTCATCGGCACTGCCGTGGCGACGCTCGACAGGTGGCGAGACATTCTCACCCCAGGGAGGCAGGTGGTCGCGTCGACGGGCTTTTACGCGCTGGCAGAACTTCTGGCGCGGCTCTTGATGCATTCACTGTGCGGGGTTGTCCGCCTGACGCGCGCCGTCCTGGTCGGCCTGGCGCACCGGGCCAACCCCATTTCCGAGTACATCGCCGACCGCCTGTCGGCACAGGTGGCCGGGGCGGACGCCGTCATCTCATCGCTGAAAATAACGAGCACCGCACCCCTGTGCATGGCCGCGGTACGTATTGCCGCCCGCGCCGATGGCGCCAACCTCTGGGAGGCGGAGCGGACGACGCTGGCGAGACTGTCCAACGAGGCCCGGGAAAAGCTGTTGGCCCAGTCAAAAGCGCGGGGCGACCGGGTCGACGACACTCATCCGGCCACCTGGCGGCGAATCGAAGTCATGAACGCCATCTCCGACCAATCGTTCGCTGCGAGCGCCGGCGACGACGGCGACAGCCGTGACGACGCCCTCGGCCGAGCGCGGCTCGCCAGCGCCGGCGCCGAAATCGACGGCGAACTCGCCGCCGACTTCGCGCGCGTGGCCCGCGTCATCAAGGAGATCGAATTCAACCGCTACGGATAGCGGCGTCGAGGCCTTAGGGCGGAGTCAGCCGGTTGCCGGCAACGGCGGCTGCCAGTTCGGACAGGGGGAGGTACCGCGCGTTCATGGCCTCGGCAAGGTCCCTCGCCAGCCCTAGACGTATCGGGCCGTCCTCAGCGTCGATGACCACCGCACTCACCCGACGGCGGCGGACCATCTCCGCCGCCTCTCGAGCAGCGGCGACAGGCTCGCCCCCGGCGGAGTCCACCCAGTTGGCTCGCCCGTCGGTGATGAACAGCAGCAATGGTTGCTGCGCCGAGTGGTTGGCGGCGGCCAGGTCAAGCGCAACTCGGATGCCCGCCGCCAGCGGTGTCCGCCCGCCAGTCGGCAGTTCCGTCAGACGGGCCCGCGCCACCTCCACACTGCTGGTGGGCTTCAGAACGACCTGGGCCCCCTCACCCCGGAAGGTGACCAGGGCGACCTTGTCCCGCCGCTGGTAAGCGTCGAGCAGCAGGCTCAAGACGGCCCCTTTGGCCGCCTCCATGCGCCGATCGGCGCCCATCGAGCCGGAGGCGTCCACGGCGAGCACGATCAGGTTGCCGGCCCGCTGCTGGCGCACCGCTTCCCGGAGGTCCTCCGGTGCCACGAGGGCGGAGGCGGCACCACCGGTACCAGCCCCTGAGGGCGGCGGCAGGTGTGCCCGACGGGCGGCGGCCGCTCGAACGGTGGCCCCAACGGCGAGCGACTGGATCGGCCCATTGGGAGCGCGATCGGCCACCATCCGGCCTCGGGGACCCTCGACGGTGCTCCGGCGACCAGGGGCCGGAGACGGCACGTCTACCGCCGGGCGGGACGCAACCAGCCGAACCACCGGCGACGTGGCCGCCGGTGCCACCACTCGCTCGTCATTCGCCCCCTGGCTTCCGCCCTCGTCAGGAGCGTCGGTTCCTGAATCGGCGCTTGACTCCGCCTCCGCCAGAGCTTGATCCAAGTCCTGCTGGCTCACCCCCGGGGAGTCGAATGGGCCCGTGCGGCGCCGGTGGCCCAGGGCGAGCATGGCGACGCGGCGCACGTCGTCCTCGGCGGCAGACGCCCGGCTCTCGAGACCCGCGAGCGCGGCGGCCGCCCGGCAGATGGTCAGGTCGGCCCGCAGCCCCTGCGCCCCCATGGCGGCGCACAGACGGCTGACCTGCTCGATCAGCGGCCCGGGCAAAGCCGCCGAGGACGCTGCGGCCAGCCGAGCCGCGAGCGACGCTTCGTCCTGCGCCCACCGGACCCCGACAGCACCGGGATCGGCGTCGAACGCCAAGCGCCGCCGCACCGCCTCGGCCCGCACCGATGGGTCGAGCGGGGCCACCACGTCCACCGCCAGCCCGAAACGGTCAAGCAACTGGGGCCGCAGGTCGCCCTCTTCGGGGTTCATCGACCCGATGAGCACGAACCGGCTGGGATGGCTGTGCGAGATCCCCTCACGCTCCACCCGGTTGACGCCGCTGGCGGCCACGTCGAGCAGGACGTCGACCAGGTGATCGGGCAGCAGGTTGACCTCGTCGACGTACAGCACCCCGCCGTGGGCGGCGGCCAGAAGCCCCGGCTCGAACCGCCGCTGCCCGTCGGTCAGTGCGGCTGCCAGGTCCAGCGTGCCCACCAGCCGGTCTTCGGTGGCGCCCACTGGTAGCTCGACGAAGGGAGCGCTGCCAGGCAGCAAGGCCGCCAATCCCCGGGCCAGGGTGGTCTTGGCGCTGCCTTTCTCACCCCGCAGCAGCACCCCCGCAATGGCCGGATCCACCGCCGCCAGCAGCAGCGCCAGCTTGACATCGTCCTGCCCGACCACCGCCGAGAACGGGAAGGCGGCCGCCTGGGCCACCCCGGTAAGCGGAGACACTCCCGCCGGCCCGACGCTCATCCCCACGGGGGCAGCTCGAGCGCGCCCGGCTCGCCCGCGCGGTCCATCAGCCACGCGCACAGCTGCCGCCGCTGCCCGACGTCGGCCAGCCGGCTGGGCAACCGGGCCAGTTGCCGGGCCAGCTCTTCGGCCACGTAGGCGTCAGGCCAGTCCCGGTACCCGAACCCGAGCCCCAGGTCGCCGTGGTGCACCTCGACCTCGCGCCAGCGGCTGAACAGCACCGAGTCGAGCGGCGAAAGCCCGCCCACCGCCCGCCGGGTGAGCCGGCCCCACGCCTCGTCGGGCACGGTGTCCCAGGCGGTGTCGACGGCCACCGAAGTCGCCCGAACGTCGGCCACCAGCGCCGCCGCGGGTCGGCGGGCGCCCGCCTCTATGTCGGCCGCCCGTCCCTCCAAGCCGCCCACGTACTGGTCGACCACCTCGGCGCGCCGGGCGCCGTCGATGCGGCGCAGCACGCTGTCGGCGTTGCGTGCGATGTGCGTCAGCACGTGCCCTACGGTCCAGTCGGGCAGCAACGACGGGCGCCTCGCAACGTCGTCGGTCACGCCGTCGAGCGTGGCCGACAGCCGGGCGTGCGCCTCGCGGCAGCCTTCGATGTGGGCTCGGATGTGGTCGTTCACCGGGTTTCCTCCCATCCCTCTCCTTCGAGCACTGCGGCTCGCAGCGCCGCCAGGGCGTCGGGCGAGGGCGCCGCCCACAGTCCCCGGTCGACCGCCTCCAGCAGCCGTTCTGCGATCGAACGTAGTGCCCATGGGTTGGACGCCTCGAAGAACTTACGGACCTCGGGGTCGGCCACGTAGGCCGCCGTCACCCGTTCGTACATCCAGTCCTCGACCACATGGGCGGTGGCGTCGTAGCCGTACAAGTAGTCGACGGTCGCCGCCAGCTCGAAGGCGCCCTTGTAGCCGTGGCGGGTCATGGCCGAAATCCACTTGGGGTTGACCACCCGGCTGCGCACCACCCGGGCCGCCTCCTCGGCCAGCGAGCGCACCCGGGGCCGGGCCGGGTCAGCGGAGTCGCCGAAGAACGCCCTCGGCGCTCGCCCGGTCAGCGCCCGGATGGTGGCGATCATCCCCCCGTGGTCCTGGAGGTAGTCGTCGGAGTCGAAGATGTCGTGCTCCCTGTTGTCCTGGTTCTTGACCGCTATCTCGATGGCGGCGAAGCGCCGGGCCATCGCCGCCGCCGCCGGCACCCCCATCCCGGCCCGCCCGTAGGCGAAGCCGCCCCACGCCTGGTACACCGCCGCCAGGTCGTCGTCGGAGCGCCAATCCCGGCTCTCCAGCAACCCGAGGATCCCCGACCCGTAGGCGCCCGGCTTGGACCCGAAGATCCGGGGGTCGCCGTCGGCTGCGAAGCCGGCAAGGGCCACGGCGTCGTCGAACAGGTTGACAAGGTGGGGAAAGGCGTCCCGGAAGAAGCCCGAGATTCGCAGCACGACATCGACCCGTGGCCGCCCAAGCTCGTCGTCGGGGATCAGCTCGACGCCGGTGACCCGCCCATTTTCGGCTCCCCACCGCGGCCGAACCCCGATCAGGGCCAGGGCCATGGCGATGTCGTCTCCCCCGGTCCGCATGGCAGCGGTCCCCCACACCACCAGGCCCACCGACGTCGGGTAGTCACCCGAGTCCGCGAGGTGGCGCTCCACTAGGGCGTCGGCCAGCCGTCGGCCCACGTCCCAGGCCAGCCGGGTCGGCAGGGCCTTGGGGTCGACCGAGTAGAAGTTGCGCCCGGTGGGCAGCACGTGAGCCATGCCCCGGGTGGGGGCCCCGCTCGGCCCCGCGGGCACGTAGCGCCCCTCGAGGGCGGCCAACACGTTGCCCAGCTCGTCGGGCGTCCGTTGCAGCGCCGGCACCAACGTCGAGCACACCCACCGCAGGGTCCGATCGGCGCCGTCATAGGTCCACCCGTCGGCCTGGCAGCCCGCCACCAGCTCCCGGCACCGGGCCTCGACGGCGTCCACTGCGGCTCGGCTCGGAGGGTGGGTC
>JBOGGN010000168.1:0-1829 GCA_050744165.1 Acidimicrobiales bacterium
CGGTGAGCATCTCCACCCATCATCGGGCCAGCGGAGCCCACTTCGTCTCCGAGATCGTGGCCACCGCCGGCCTGGTCCTGGTCGTATTCGCCTTGGTCCGTTCCGGGCGCAGCTCCGCGGCGCCGGCCGCGGTCGGGGCCTACATCGGGGGGGCCTATTGGTTCACCAGCTCCACCAGCTTCGCCAACCCGGCCATCACCATCGGCAGGATGTTCTCCAACACCTTCGCCGGGATCGCCCCCACATCCGCTCCCGCCTTCATTGCGGCCCAGATCGCAGGTGCCGCAGCAGCATTCGCCCTCATCAGGCTGATCCTCTACCCGGCCATCACCCCCTCCGACGCCGCCCGGGTTCTTACACCCCATCCCCCGGCCGCCATTAGCGCCCAAGCGGCCAACGGCACCGAGCGCACCTCCCCTCAAACTTTCCCGGAGAACCCGTGACTGACAAACCCGTCGTTCTCTTCCTTTGCATCCATAACAGCGGGCGGAGCCTGGCCGCCAAAGTCCTCCTCGACCACTACGCCCACGGCCGGGTCGAGGTTCGCTCAGCCGGATCCGAACCAGCAAGCCAGCTCAACCCCTCGGTGATCGCAGTCCTCCAAGAACGCGGTCTGGACACCTCTAGGGAGTTTCCCAAACCCCTGACCGACGACGACGCCCACGCCGCCGACGTCGTGGTCACCATGGGCTGCGGCGACACCTGCCCCATCTACCCGGCAAAGCGCTACCTCGAATGGCAACTCGACGACCCGGCGGGACTGCCTGTCGAGCAAGTACGACCCATCGTCGACGACATCGACCAGCGGGTCCAGGGACTCCTCGCCGAACTCGTCTCGGCCAACAACTGAGACAGCCCTTCGCCGGTCCCCTACCCCGCCGACCGGCCTCGCGGCCGAGATCGACACGCCGCATTGCTCCTCGACCACGCTGGCGTCGACTATGTCGGTTGTCGATGCTGTTGCGGCCAGCGGGCCGATTCTGCGGGCTTACGGCTCGCGCACAAATAATCTGCGCGTTCATGCGAATTGTTTGTGCGCTTCGCGTTGTTGGTTCCCGGCCTCTGAACCACCCTGGATCCACCAGAGGCTCTGATCTCGCAAGGAGAATGGAGCCCATGCCTGCACCCCGCAAGTACGACCAGGAGACCCGTGATCGGGCGGTCCGGCTGTATCAGGAGCGACGTCGTGACCATGGGAAGGAGTCGGCGTTGGAGAGCCGCCGGCGGATCGGTGTGTTGTTGGACATCAATGCGGGCACGCTTCGAGGCTGGTTCGAGCGGGCCGAGATCGACGCCGGGACCCGGCCGGGGGTGACCAGTGAGGACAACGCAGAGCTGGTCCGGCTGCGCCAGGAGAACGCCGAGCTGCGCCGGGCCAACGAAATCCTCAAGACGGCGTCGGCTTTTTTCGCGGCGGCGGAGCTCGACCGCAAACTTTCCTGATCGTCGCCTACATCGACGCCTTCAAGGCCCGCTTCGGGGTCGAGCCGATCTGTCGAGTGCTCACTGAGCACGGAATACCGATCGCCCCGAGCACCTACTACGCCCACCGCGCCGAGCGGGTCTCCCAGGCCGACTGGGACGACGCCCACACCGCCAACCGGCTCCTCAACCTGTGGACGGCCAACCGGGCCGTCTACGGGGTCGAGAAGCTGCACGCGGCCGCGGTGCGCGCCGGGATCCCCATCGGCCGGGATCACACCGCCCGGCTGATGGCCATCGTGGGCATGGCCGGCATCACCCGAGGCAAACACCGCACCATCACCACCCGCCCCGACGTCGCCGCGCCCCGCTGTTGAGCGACACGCTGCTTGAGGACGCGGGGGCTG
>JBOGGN010000169.1:0-6320 GCA_050744165.1 Acidimicrobiales bacterium
ATCCATATTTGTGCGTCGCGTGCTCCATCGACACGGCTAGCACTTCGCGAGCGCGGAAGTGGCCAGGGACGGAATCGAACCGCCGACAGGGATCGCCTATCCCAACCGCTTTGAAGGCGGCGGAGCCCACCAGGTGCCCGGACACCTCCGCCGGCGACCTTAGTGCCTTCAGCCGCCCGAGCGGTCGCCTTCCCCACCCGGGTCTGCGCCCGAAAGAGCGCCTCCCGTGACCGGCTCCCCGAGCAGGCCGGTCGCCGCGGCCAGCTCGACTGACCACCGCCACATGACCGTGATGGCCCCCGGTCCCCCCGTCGGCGAGTGACGGGCGGGGCAGCCCCGGGTCGTGTAACGAGGCCCAGGGCCCAACTCGAGCGCCGACAGCACCTCCGGCTGCAAGTCCAGCCGGATCAGCCCCTCCTTTGTCCGGTCGACGACGAAATGATCGGCGCCGAACCACGCTCCACCATCCTGGAGGCGGCTGTAGGCGGCGGGAATCTCGGTGAGGTTGAGGGCAGCCAGCTGGTGGACGACCCGGACGCTGGCGCTCAGGATGGCAGCCTTGTCCTTGATCGGCAACGGTTCCCGGGCGTCGAGCACCCGGTTCATGGCCTCGACGGCCTGGACGCAGGTGCTGGCCCCGAAATGCAACCCGCCGTACATGAAGCTGAACGCGTCACGAAGCCTGGCCTTGCCTTCGGGGCCGCCGTCGATACGGAACAAAGCCAGCAGCTCCGCCATGCGGCCGGTCAGCCACCGGGGCCCCTGCGGGCTGAACATGAACGCCAGCTCCGCGTCGAGATGGAACACCAGCGTGTCGACGTAGGCCCGCCCGAGCTCCGTGAGGGAGGTGATTGAGCCCTCCTGGTACGGGCCCGGGTCTACGGAGACCACCCGCATCTGTGTGAACAGCGAACGAACCAGGCCATAGGGCGGGTGTCGGTGGCGATGGTCGCGAGCCCGTCGCAGCGTCCGGTCGGCGACTGCCGACGCCAGCTCATACAGCTGGCCCCGCAGGTCGTCCAACTTGTCGTGGCGCTCCGCAGCCGACAGAGCTTCGAGCTCCCCCACCGTCGGAATCGGTGCCAGCCCCGAGAGGCCGATGGCCACGATGTCGCGCCGGCGGTCGGACGCCCGGCGAGCGGGCCGGGAGGGCATGCCCGAGTGTGCTGCCGGGATGGAGCCGGCGCAACCCAAGGGTGGGAAAACGCCCCGCCTGAGGCTCCAACGGTCGCCGACGGGGACGCGAGGTTAGGGTGTGCCCGGCGAGGCCCGGTTGCCGGGGTCGCTCGGATACCGGAGTACCGTTGGGCCACGAAAACGGGGGAAACGGCATCGAAACGCTGGCGCCGCCTGGTCCGGACGCGCCTTGCGGAGATGGAACGGCTGTCGCCGGGCCGGGGAGTCATCGGTCCCCAGTTCTGGGACGGCCGGGCCCAGCGCTACGCCGACCGGCTGCCGGTGGAGGCGGCGGCCAAGGATCCCTTTTACCGCCGCCTGCGCCGGGCGGTGGGGCCCCGCAGCACCGTGATGGACGTCGGCGCGGGGACGGGCCGGTTCACCATCAACCTGGCCACTCGGGCCGCCGAGGTGATCGCGGTCGACCCGACCGAAGTCATGCTCGACCACCTCCGGGCGGAGGCCGAGCAGCGCGGGCTGACCAATATCCGGGTGATCACCGGCGCCTGGCCCGACGTGGACCTGGAGCCGGTCGACATCGCGTTCTCGTCCTACGTGCTGCCGCTGATCGAGGACGCCCCCGCCTTCCTGGCCGCCCTCGACCGGGTCGCTCGCCGTCGGGCGTATGTCTACTTGGGGGCGTTCTCGTCCGACAGCGCCGCCGACCCCCTGTGGCGTCACTTTCATGGCGGCCCCCGCAAGCCCGGTCCCAGCTACCTCGACGCGGTGGACGTGCTGGCCGAGCTCGGCGTCGAGGCCGACGTCGAGGTGGTCGAGCTCGTCAACCGGACCCGCTATGCCAGCCTCGCCGAGGCGGTCGACGACTACAGGGACTTCCTGGTGCTGGCCGACGAACCCGGCGTCCGCCAGGACCTGGAACGCATCCTGCCCTCGTGGCTGGTGCGCCGCAACGGGGCGCTGGCACCGCCGTTGCGCTACGTCCCGGCAGCCGTTATCAGCTGGCCCGGTGGCAGCATCGAGTCGAACCAAGGACGGTGATCGGGTGCACCTTCTGACCGACCAGCAGGAATGGGATCCGTTCCCTCCCATCGGCGAGGCTCAGGCCGCCGCCGACCTGGCTGACCGGCGGGCCGGGCGGCGGGCGCTGGCCGTCTCCGCCGCCGGCCTGGCTGCGACCGGCGCCATCGAGCTGGTCATCGCGGTCGTGAGCGGCTCGGTCGGGCTGCTCGGTGACGCCATTCACAACCTCTCGGACGTGTCCACATCGCTGGTTCTGGTGGCCGGGTTCCGGCTGTCGGCCCGGCCGGCAACGCCTCGATTCCCCTATGGGTACGAGCGGGCCGAGGACCTCGGGGGTCTCGGCGTCGCCCTAGTGGTGTGGCTGAGCGCCGCCTTCGCCGGCGTCGCCAGCGTCCACAAGCTGACCGAGCACGGTCACACCTCCGACGTCGGCCTCGGCATCGCGGCCACAGTCGTCGGCATCGCCGGCAACCAGCTGGTCGCCCGCTACAAGGGCCGAGTCGGCCACCGCATCCACTCCGCCGCCCTGGTGGCTGATGCCCACCATTCGTGGCTTGATTCGCTGGCGTCGGGCGGCGCACTGGTGGGCCTGGCCGGTGTCGCCCTCGGCGTGCCGTGGGCCGACGGCGTCGCCGGATTGATCGTCACCGGCTTCATCGTCCACGTCGGCTGGAAAGTCACCTCCGAACTGTTGGTGCACCTCATGGACGGCGTCGAACCCGCGGTCTTAGAGCGAGCCGAGCACGCGGCGCTTTCGGTGCCCGGCGTTGGCCACGTTCACGTCCGAGCTCGCTGGCTCGGGCGGTCGCTCCTGATCGAACTCGACGGTTTCATCGCCGGGAGCAACGCCCTCGACGCCGCCGAGGCCCGCGGCCGGGCCGTCCGGGAGGCGGTGATGGCCGCTGTTCCCGAGAGCCGAGCAGTGCTCTGGACGCCGCACAGTCTGCCGCTGGCCGACGCTCGGCGAGCAACGAACGGGAAGGAGTAGAGGACATGAGTGAGACCGAAGGCGACCCGCTGCGGATCGCGGTGGTGTTGTTCGCCGGCGCCGAAGAGCTGGACTGGGCCGGGCCGTGGGAAGTCTTCGGCGCCTGGGCCCGGCTGTGGCCAGGCGACCACGTGGAGGTCTTCACGGTGGCCGATGAGTCCGGCCCGCTGCGCTGTGCCAATGGCCTGCAGGCCATCGCCGAGCGGAGCTGGGATGACGCAGGCCGCATCGATGTCCTCGTCTATCCCGGCGGGGCGGGCACGATGGCCCAGATCGGGGACGAGACCGTGCGCTCCCGGCTCCGCAAACTGGCAGCGGCGGTTCCCGTAATGGCGTCGGTGTGCACCGGTTCGCTGGTTTTCGCCGACGCCGGCTTGCTGGACGGGCGGCCGGCGACGACCCACTGGGCATCGCTCGACGACCTGGCCCGGCTGGGATCGGGCATCGAGGTCCGGCCCGACGACCGCTTCGTCGACGACGGCCAGATCGTCACCGGTGCCGGCGTGTCGGCTGGCATCGACTTGGCGCTGCACCTGGTGGCCCGGCTCCATTCGCCGGAGCGGTCGGCCCAGGTCCGCCGGGTCATTCAGTACGAACCTTGAGGCGCGTTGACCGCCGCCACCGGTATACCTAGACTGTCTAGGTATGAACATGGATTTGGCTAAGGGCCACCTTGAACTTTTGCTCTTGGGCGTGCTCGCTGACGGGCCTCGCCACGGCTATGCCGTGATCTCGGACCTCCGGGAGCGCACCGACGGCGCCTTTGAACTGACCGAGGGCACGGTGTACCCGGCGCTCCACCGCCTCCAGGACGCCGGCCAGCTGGCCAGCGACTGGGAGGAGGTCGGTGGCCGACGGCGACGCATCTACCGGATCACCGACGCCGGCCGGTCGGCCCTCGTGACCGAGACCAGGCGCTGGCAGGGCTTCGCGGCGGCGGTCGATACCGTCCTCGGGCCCCGCTCATCGGCCGCGATGGCTTCCCTCCTCCGGCCTCGCCCATCAGCGTCGCTGGCCGCTCTCCTCCGGCGAGGCACATTGGTAGCACCGGCCCTGGGATGGGGACGATGAGCGGCGACAGCCCGGTCGAGGAGTATCTCGACCAGCTGCTGCTGGCCGCGCCGGGCGCACCCCGCCAGGTGCGGGCGCTGCTCGCGGAGGCCGAAAGCCACCTCTGGGACGCCACCGCTGAGGGCGTGGCTCGCGGCCTGCCACAAGTCGAAGCCGAGCGCCACGCGGTGGCCCGCTTCGGACCGGTCCGCACCGTGGCCGACGCCGAAGCCCGCCGGCAATCCGTGCCCCTCTGGAATCTCCTCCGCCAGATCGCCACTTCGGCGATCCACCTTGGCAGCCTCGCGGCGGTGGCCGTCGGGGTGAGCGGCGTGCTGCTGTGGATCTTCGCTGCCATCGGGGGCTCGACGTTCGTCGTCAACATCTCGCACCACACGTACCTGTCGCCGTCGGATTGCGCTCGTTGGCTGTCCGGGGCCCCGGCCCACCAAAGCTGTTACCAGGCGGCACTCGGCGACTGGCGGTTCGACGAGGTCGCCTTCCGGCTTGCGGCCGGCGTGCTCGGAGTGGTCGGTCTGGGCGTCTACCTGTGGGTGCGGCGCTGGCGGGGCTTTGGCGATCTTCCGGGCAACGTGGTCGACACCATCGCCACCACGGGGTTCGTGGCCGGCGGGTTGTTCTTGGCCGGCCTTGGGGCTGACTGGCTGATCCAGGGCAACAACGGCGCCGGCCAGTGGCTCTCGGCGGCTCCCGTCGCTCTGGCCCTCGGGATCTACTTCGGCATGCGGTTGCAGTCGGCGCTGCGCCAGCCGGCGATGCCACGCCTGATAGCGCCCGCCGCCGTCATCTGACGGAGCCCCCGTTCTCGCCCTTTGGTGAGTGGTCCGCGGCGATACCGCGCACTCTGCCCGGTAATCGGGAGCGGTGGTACCTTCCGGCCAATGTTGGCCGCTTTGCACTACGTTGGCTTCGTCCCCGTGTCCGATACCTCGGCGGCGCGGCGCTTTTACGGGGACGTACTCGGCCTGCCGGTCGTCGACGACAGCCCCTTCGCCGTCGTCGTAGACGCCCACGGCACGCAGGTGCGCCTGACGGTCGTGCCCCACCTGACGCCTCAGCCCTTCACCGTCGCCGGATGGGCGACCGCGGACATCGATGCCACCGTTGCTGCTCTCGCTGGTGCCGGGGTCGCTTTCATCCGCTACGAGGGCATGGAACAAGACGATCTCGGCATTTGGACAGCTCCTGGCGGCGACCGAGTGGCGTGGTTCCGGGACCCATTCGACAACACGCTGTCGATCAGCACGACCGGCCTCGCGACATCGATCCCGCCTGGCGTGTAGGCCCGATGCGGCCGCCCGGGCCGCGTATATGCTGCCTGAAGGTAGCTGATCAGTCGACCTATGTGTTGACCCTGGCCCGATAGGCGTCTAATATTTCGACCGAAGGTGTGAGAAATTTGGCCGTTTCGCGCAGGAACCCAGGGAGGGATGTGTATGGGCGGTAGATCAATCAAGAAACTTGGCCTAGCCGCGGCGGTCTGTTTTGGCGTGCTCCTCGTACCGGCAGCCATCGCGTGGGCGTGCCTACCAGTCGCCAGCGTGACCTCGGCACCGGGTTCGGCGCAGGCGGGTCAACAGGTCACCGTGACCGGCAACGAGTTCTACGGCAGCAATCCGGTCGAGATTCACTTCAACAGCCTGAACGGCCCCGTGCTGGGCTCGTTCACGCCGAACAGCAATGGCGGCTTCGTCGGTGCCGTGACCATTCCGAGCGATGCTCCGGTCGGCCCGGCAGTCCTCGTCGCCACTGAGGCGGCGGCCACTGCTACGAGCCCGAGCGGCGGCTCGTCGGCCGGTGTTCCGACCCGCACCGTTGTCAACGTGCTGGGCCCAGGTGGTAGTTCGCCGGTCGGAGTGGCACCTTCGGGCGCTTCTCGGCCGTCGGGTGTCGTGACCCAAAACTCGTCCGTCAGCACCGGGGCCTTGGTCCTGGTCGCCCTCGGCGTGCTCGGCGTCGCCATGTTCATCGCTGGCGGCGTGGCCCTGATGACGAGCGATCGGCGTCGTGGGGTGACAGCGGAGACGGTTCGCTCCTGACGGAGTTGCAGTAGCAGTACCAATCGGCCGAACTTGGTGCTGCCCCGGACCATCCGGGGCAGCAC
>JBOGGN010000170.1:0-8553 GCA_050744165.1 Acidimicrobiales bacterium
CTCTCGCCGGAAAGGTAGCGAGTCGAACCAGACTCGCGGTTTCCACACCAAAACCTCACGACGAAAGAAGGTCACCGTGGAACCCACACAACAGTATGTCGGCGTCGACTTGCATCGCCGTCGCAGCGTGATCGTGCGCCGCGACGCGGCGGGCGAGACCCTGGAGACGGTCCGTATCGACAACGGGGCGGTTGCCCTGGCGGCAGAGTTGGCGAAGGCGGGCGAGAACCCTGAGGTGGTCCTGGAGGCCACCTACGGCTGGGTGCGCCACGAGGCGCCATGAACCGGGCGGGGTGGGAGACCCCGCCTGTGGCCTGTCGCAGCAGGTCATTGGAGCTGGAGGCAGCCTGACCTCGGAGGTGCGGGGAAGGGTGGGAGCAGCCTTGACAACGGCGGGGCGGGTCGGCACTGCCAGACGACCCGGGCCTGTCTAGCGAGACGGAGAGGTGTACGAGTGCAGAAACCAGTGGTGGAACCCCCTCAAGAAGTTAGGACCGGCTCGAACCTGGTGGATCTGGGCCGGGATGGCAGTGCGCCGCTTCTCCCTACAACCGGGAGGGGCGGCCTCGACGCCGTGAGGTTTGTGGTGTCGGGGGCCACGGTGAATGCCTGCGGCGTAGCCGTGGACAGGCCTGCAGGGGAAAAGCTGGGCGCCGATCCCGTCGACCGGTTGGTGGTGAACGTGGGAACCGTCTCCGGTGCGCCTGCCTGGCGGCCCGTTGGGCTGTCAGTGGCAAGGCACGCCGTCTGCTGATGTGCCGGGGACGGGGCGGGGGGTCCGTAGTAGTCCGAGGCCGGGAAAGCCGGTCGCATGGCGAAGGGACCCAGCGAGTCCGCAATGGTGGGATTGGAAGGCCAGGAGGTCGCCGGTGAATATCGACGCACCGCCTCTCGATCTGTATCAGGCCGAGCGGCGGGTACTGGAGATCCAGACCAAGTTGCATCGATGGGCGACCGACGATCCTGATCGCCGGTTCGATGACCTTTTCAACCTTGTCGCTGATCCCGCGTTTCTGGTGGTGGCGTGGGATCGGGTGCGGGGCAATAGAGGGGCCCGGTCCAAGGGGGTCGATGGGATCGCACCGCGCTCCATCGTCTTCGGCAAAGAGGCGTTCTTGTCCCGGCTGCGAGACGATCTCAAGGCCGGGCGGTTCGCCCCGATGCCGGTGCGGGAGAAGCTGATCCCCAAGAAGGGGGGCAAGCTTCGCGGGTTAGGTATCCCCACCGCAGCCGACAGGACCATCCAGGCGGCCCTGAAACTGGTGCTGGAACCGATCTTCGAGGCGGACTTCAAGCCGTGCAGCTACGGCTTCCGCCCCAGACGCCGAGCCCAGGACGCCATCGAGGAGATCTTCTTCTACGCCACCCACTCCTATCAGTGGGTGCTGGAAGGGGACATCAAATCGTGCTTCGACGAAATCTCCCATCTCGGTCTCATGGACCGGGTGCGGGCCAGAGTCGGGGACAAGCGTGTCCTGGGGTTGGTGAAGGCGTTCCTCAAATCCGGGATCCTCGGTGAGGACCAGGTGCTGCGGGACACGGTCACCGGCACCCCGCAAGGCGGCATCTTGTCGCCCCTGCTGGCGAACATCGCCCTCTCGGTCCTCGACGAGCACTTCGTCGCCGCCTGGGAGTCCTGGGGCGGCACGTATGAGCGCAGACGGCGGCGTGTCAAGGGTCTCGCCACCTACCGCCTGGTGCGGTATGCCGACGATTTTGTCGTCATGGTGGCGGGAAACCAGCAGCACACCGAGGCGTTGCGTGCCGTGGTGGCCGAGGTCCTCGCCCCGATGGGTCTACGCCTGTCGGAGGAGAAAACCGTGGTCACCCACGTCGACAACGGGTTCGACTTCTTGGGTTTCCACATTCAACGGAAACGCAAGCAGGGAACGCAGAGGCGCACCATCTACACCTACCCGTCCAAGGCCGCCCTGGCGGCGGTCAAGGCGAAGGTGCGGACGCTGACGCAAGGACAGACGAACCAGACGCTCGCCGACCTCCTGGCCCGGGTCAACCCGGTGCTGCGAGGTTGGGCCAACTATTTCCGGCACGGCGTGTCCAAAGCGACCTTCGACTACCTCAACGCCTTCAGTTGGCGCCGGGTGGTCAACTGGCTTCGCCACAAGCACCCGCGTGCCACATGGAAATGGCTCCGACGCCGCTATCTACCCAGGTGGCGGCCCACGGAGGGCAAGGCGACGCTGCTCAACCCGTGCACGATCCCTGTCACCAGGTATCGCTATCGGGGCGAGCGGATCCCTACGCCGTGGATGAGCGTTGACGAAAGGAGCGTCGCCTAAGCCTGGCGGCATGGGCTCGTGGAGAGCCGGATGCGGTGGAAGTCGCACGTCCGGTTCGGTGGGAGGGCCGGGGAAACGGACCAGCCGATGAGGCTGGCACTGCGCCCCGGTCCCACCCAACTACTGGGCGGCCGACGTGCTGGCCGAGTGCGGCGCCAACGTGCATCTGGCCCACCCGCTGGGCAACAACTGGGGGAACCGGCGGGTGAAGAACGACGAACGCGACGCCGGCGACCTTGTCGACCTGTTGCGTCTGGGACGCCTGGCCGAGGCGTATGTCGCCCCGCCGGGGCTGCGGGAACTGCGGGAACTGGTGCGGCACCGGGCGAAGCTGGTGGCCATCCGCTCCGGTTTGAAGGCCCAGGTGCATGCCGTGTTGGCGAAGGAAGGGGTGGCGGTGGCGGCACCGAAGGGACTGTGGAGCATGGCCGGGCGGGCGATGCTGGCGGCGGTCGAGCTGGGCGACGCCTACCGGCTTCGGGTCGACTCGCTGCTCAAGCTGATCGACGAGCTGGACGGAGAGGTGGCCCGCTTCGAGGGGATCGTGGCCGACGTCCTGGCGGAGCATCCCGGCTACCGGGCGATCCAGGCGATTGACGGTGTCGGCCCGATCCTGGCGGCAGTGTTCGTGGCCGAAATCGGCGACGTCGACCGTTTCGCGGGCCCCGCCCAGCTGTGCTCGTGGGCCGGCCTGACACCGCGCCACCGCGAGTCCGACATCACCGTGCACCGGGGGCATATCACCAAGCAGGGCAGCCGCCTGGTGCGCTGGGCGGCGGTCGAAGCGGTGGGACGCCAAGGCGCCAACACCGCCGTGGCCGCCCATCATCACCGGGTGGCCGAACGGCGAGGCAGTGGCATCGGCCGTGTCGCCGCCGCCCGCAAACTTCTCGTCCTCGTCTACTGGGGCCTGCGCGACGGTCACATCCGCTGTCTGGCCTCGGCGAGTTGACGACCCCGGCGCAGCCAGCACGCGAGCTCGCTACTTGTCATGACCCCCGCCTCAGGCGGCGTGGTCGCCGATTTGATTGAGCCCGTCTGGCTGCGGCCGAACCCCTCCATGCCACCGTGTCGTGGCGGATAGATGACCGGCGTCCGGGTTCATACAAACCCGCCACGCCCTTGAGCAAGTAACGCTCACTGGAGCAGGACCGCTACGAGCCACCCACCGGGAAAAGCGCACCCAACGAAGCCGCAGGCGGCTTCGTCAAACCATTATCCCCGCAGGGTTACCGGGCCCTCAAGGCTTCCCCTACGGGCGGCCTGCGGCCGGCCTTGACCGCCCTGGGTTTGACGCGCCCCGACGAAGACAAACCCTGCCCCTACGGGGCCAAAGGAGCCGGGAAAAACCGTCCCGGCACTCTTGACACAGAGCGCTCCTTCATAGATGACATCGGAACACGGCCTGGCGGGGCCGGTTGTCCTTCTCGCAGTGCCCCAGGCGGGGCAGGTGCGGGAGATGACGCGGGGGTCGACGGCGATCTAACTCGCGACCAGCGTCTTCCGCTTTGTACGCGAGGTATCGCAGGAGTTGCCCCATCCGGCGTGGTGGATGGACCGGTTGACGCCGGCCTTGGCAAGCGCCGGGGTTACTTAACACCCCTAACACAAGTGCAGGGCGCTATCACGCCCTGCGCTTGTGTTAGGCGCGTTAAGTCAAGGCCTGTTGGCCTCGAAGACGTCCTGTCCGTCGGGGCGGGAGCGGGCCGGCGAACCATGCTGGCGATGGCCAGGTTTTCGTGGACGATCAGGTCATACCGCTCGACCAGCCCCCGGGACAGGCGGTGTGCGAGGTCGGCCCGGCAGCGGGCCACCTTGCGGGTGCCGGGCGGCCACCGCCTCCACCGCCTTGCGTCCCGTTTGGAGCCTCCGGTTTTGCGGGCCCGTCCCGCTGGGCTTGGGCCAGGTTGCGGCAGCTGGCGGGCGGGGCGGGGCGGGGATTGGCTGTCAGCTGGCCGTCGGAGGTGGCGATGGTGGACACTCCAACAAATGTTGACGTTATTTGTGCACGAGCCCATACGCCACACGGCGCTCCTGTCCCTGCTGCACCCGCCAGCTCAGCGCCCCGTGAACTTCGCCTTGCCCGGCCCCGCCTGGAGGAACGATTGGACGCCAATGCGGGCATCGTCGCTCTCGAACGACCGCCGAAACAGCACCGCCTCGAGGTCCAGGCCCTCCGACAACGAGCGGTCCAGCCCGCCGTCGATGGCTTCCTTGGCCAGACCCTGGGCGACGACGGCGCCGGCCGCCAAGCGCGACGCCAGCGCCAGCGCCGCGTCGAACACCTCGGTGGCGGGGACTACCTGATCCGCCAGTCCCATCCGCAATGCCTCCGCGGCGTCCACCATGCGGCCCGTGAACACCAGGTCCTTGGCCCGCGAGGCACCGACCAACCGGGCCAGGCGCTGGGTCCCGCCGGCACCGGGAATGATCCCGAGCAGCACTTCGGGCTGGCCCATCCGAGCAGTGTCGGCCACGAGGCGGAAATCACAGGCGCACGCCAGCTCGCATCCGCCCCCAAGGGCGTAGCCGGTCACCGCCGCGATGACCGCCCTCGGAATCGCCGCCAGAGCGTCCAGCGCGCCACGGAAGGCGCGGCTGACGGCCCCCGCCTGATCGGGGCCTCCAAACTCGTTGATGTCGGCGCCGGCCGCGAAGATGCGTTCGCCCCCCCACACCACAACCGCGCCCGGCGGGTCATCGACGAGCGTCCGACCCACGGCTTCCAGCTGGGACAGCAGTGCAGTCGAAAGGGCGTTGGCCTTCGGCCGGTCGAGGCGCACGACCGCCACCCCGTCGTGACGCCGCTCCAGGAAAACGAACTCGTCGGACACCGGCGAAAGGCTAATCAGCGCCGCCACATCGACAACAGGGAATCGGCGGCGTTGTACGGATCGAGGCACCGGTCAAGGACCTGCCGGGACACCTCCTCGTAACCCTGCGCGCCTTCGAGTTCGGCGATATCCGCCTCGACTCGGTGAACCAGCACCTGGTGCAGCTGGGCGGCCAACCGGCGGCGACGCCGGGCGTCGAGCTGGTCCGACCCCTCCAGGAAGGCCCGGTGCGCCTCGATGGCGGACCAAAGGTCGTCAACGCCGACGCCCGCCGATGCGGTTGCCAGTACCACTGGCGGCCGCCAGGCGGCCCCCGACCCGCTGCCGGGGTGCCCGGGTTGAAGCCCGAGGTCGAGCATCTGCTCCAGGTCCCGGCGTGTCTCCTCGGCGCCGGGCCGATCCGCCTTGTTGACGACGAAGAGGTCGGCCACCTCCAACAAGCCGGCCTTGTTGGCCTGTATGGCGTCGCCCCACCCCGGGTTGACCACGACCGCGGTGGTGTCGGTGGCCCCGGCTACCTCGATCTCGACTTGGCCCACCCCGACGGTTTCCACCAGCACCAGCCCGAGCCCGGCCGCCGACAGCACGGCGATGGCGTCGGGCGTGGCCAGGGCAAGCCCGCCGAGGTGACCCCGGGAGGCCATCGAGCGGATGAACACGCCGCCGTCCAGAGTGTGCTCCTGCATCCGCACGCGGTCGCCGAGCAGGGCGCCCCCACTGAAGGGCGACGAGGGATCGACGGCCAGTACCCCGACCTGCCGGTCCCGCCGGCGGTACTCGGCGATCAGGCGGTCGGTCAGGGTCGACTTGCCGGCGCCCGGTGCGCCGGTGATGCCCACCGCGTACGCCCCGCCGCCGTCGGCGAAGGTCAGCCGCGCCACCTCCCGGGCCGCGTCGCCGCCTCGCTCGATCAGCGAGATCAGCCGGGCGGTGGCGCTGCGGTCACCGCCGCGAGATGCCTCGACCAGGGCCGCCGGGTCCCGCCGGGGGCCTCCGCCGCGCCCCACGACTGGTGCCCCCGCGCCGCCCCCGTCAGAGGACACCTCAGGTGTCGTCGCAGCGGTGCACGTGCGCCCCGAGCGAGCGGAGGCTGGCCGGCAGATCCTCGTACCCTCGGTCTATGTGCTCGGCGTGAGCCACCATGGTCTCGCCATCAGCCGCCAGGCCGGCTACCACCAGCGCTGCCCCAGCCCGGATGTCGCTGGCTCGCACCGGCGCCCCTGACAGCCGGGGGACGCCGCGAACAACGGCGTGGCGGCCCTCGGTGCGGATGTCGGCACCCATGCGGATCAGCTCGGAGATGTACTTGAAACGACCCGCGAACAGGTTCTCCGTCACGATCGCCACGCCGTCGGCGACGCTCAGCATGGTGACCAGCAGCGGCTTGTAATCGGTGGCGATGCCCGGGTACGGGAGGGTGGACACGTCGACCGACTTCAGTCGCTTGGTCGCCATCCCCCACACCCCGCTGCTCGAGGGGGCAATGCGGACCCCCATGTCGCCGAGCTTCTGGATGTACATGTCCATGTGGTCGGGACGGGCGCCCTCGATGGTGATCTCGCCCCCGGCCAGTGCCAGCGCCGCCAGGTAGGTGGCGGCCTCGATGCGGTCGGGCACCACCGTGTGGTCGGCCGCTTCCAACTCCTCGACGCCCTCAATGGTGATCGTCGAGGTACCGGCGCCGAGGACCATGGCGCCCATGGTGTTGAGGAACGCCGCCAGGTCGGCGATCTCCGGTTCTCGCGCCGCGTTCTCGATCACCGTGGTTCCCTTGGCCAGCACCGCCGCCAGCAATAGGTTCTCGGTGGCGCCGACACTCGGGAACTCGAGCACGATCCGAGCGCCGAACAGCTGATCGGCGGTGGCCTCGATGTAGCCGTGGCGGACTTCGAAGGAGGCCCCCATCTGCTCCAGTCCCGACAGGTGCATGTCGATGGGCCGGGAACCAAAGTCGTCCCCGCCCGGCATGGCCACCCGAGCCCGTCCGGTGCGACCGAGGAGCGGGCCCAGCACCACGATCGAGGCCCGCATGCGCTCGACCAGTTCGTAGGGGGCTTCGTTGCCCACCTCAGCGCCTCGAACGAGCACCACTTCGTGGGCGCTCGGGCGCCTCACCTCCACCCCCATGCAGCCCAGCAACTCCCCCATGTAGTCCACGTCGGTGATGGCCGGGACGTTGCGCAGGCGGTACTCCCCCTCCGCCAGGAGGCTGGCCGCCATCAGCTTGAGCGCCGAGTTCTTGGCCCCGCCAACGGTGATTGTTCCCTCCAGCGGGCCATTGGGGCGGATGGCGATCTGCGTCATAACTGGCTCAGTATTGCCGTTCGAGTCCGCTGCGAAACGCACCCGCCACCGCGGCCACCGCTGGCAGACTCGCCCGATGCCCGTGACCGCCGCTAGTGGGCCGGGATGAAGGTCTGCCGAACGGCGGTCCTCGACCCCGATCAAGTAGCGGCGGTCCTTCAGCCCCGCGACGGTGTCATCGCCGAGTCTGCGGTGGGTGAAGGCGAGTTCTGCCTGCTCGAGGGGCCGGTCCGTTCCTACCACCGCGGTATCGACGTCGAGCCAGCCGGAAGCCTCCTGCGAGTCACCCAAACCGTCGAGTTCGAGGTCGGCATCCCCTACTTCTCGGCCCTGTTCGCCCTCCCTCTTCGGTGGGCGCTCGGCCCGGTGATGCCCCCGGCGATGGCGCCGTGGTGGGCACCACCGCAGCGCCTGCCCCGCCGGGCGGCCGAGGTGCTGGCCACCCTCTGCGCCCTCTCGGTCGTCATCGGCTATGCCGGCTCCCTCCTGACCATCACCATGACCTACGCGGCCGCGGAGTTTGGTGCCGACCGGGCCGCCCAAGGCGTGGCCTTCGGGGTTGTGCGGACCAACGTCGCTCTGGCGCTGTTGGTCCTGGTGGCCGCCGATCGCCAGGGCCGGCGCCGGCTGATCCTGGCCTGTGCCGCCGGGGCTGCGGGCCTGACCACGCTAGGCGCCATCGCCCCTTCGCTCCCCTGGCTGGTCGCAACCCAAATCCCGGCAGTGGCGTTGACCGCTGCCCTTCTGATCCTGGTCGGGGTCATGGCGGCCGAGGAGATGCCCGCCGGATCCCGGGCTTGGGCGTTGGCAGTGATGACGATGACTGTGGGCCTCGGCGGCGGCCTGGCCACGGCCGTCCTGCCCCTTGCCGGCGTCACGACCGGTGGGTGGCGCCTGACCTTCGCCGGGGCGGTGGTGTTCCTGCCGCTGGTCGCCTCGGCTCGGGGCCACCTCCCGGAAAGTCGCCGTTGGGACGCCGCCAAGCGCGCCGCCACCGACCCGGCCCCTGCCACCGACGCCCCAGACCCGGCCCCCGCCACGCACCCGGCCCCCGCCACCGACCGGCAGGCGCCGAGCACCACCCGCCGCCGCCTGGACCCGCAGGCGCCGAGCAC
>JBOGGN010000171.1:0-3633 GCA_050744165.1 Acidimicrobiales bacterium
GCCCAAGACGGCGACGGGGTCGGCCTCGGTGTGCGGCCCGACAGCGGCGACGATCTCGCCGTGGAGGCCGCACCAGGCGGCGCCGGCGGGCGGGGCGGGCCAGCCGGCCGGGGCGGGCGGAGCGGGCGGGCAGAGCGGTTCGCTGTCGGCGGGGGCGGCCACGGCGAACAGCTCGGGCTGGTCGTTCACTCGGCGGTCACTTCGGCGACCGCGACGCGCCCGGCGGACTCGTCGACGATGGCCTTGCCGGCCGCGAAGGCGGCGACGAGGGACTGCACGGCCAGGTTGTTGACCATCCGCGGCAGTCCTCTCGACACCTGGTGGATCAGCGCCACAGCGTCGTCGGAGAAGATGGTGTCGGGGCGCCCGGCCAGCGCTACGTGATGGGCGATGTAACGACCGCACTCGCCGGCGTCGAGGCCGGCCATGGCGTAGCGCAGCCCGACTCTTTGGTCCAAGGCGGTGAAAGTCCCCAGGCGCAGGCGTCGCCTCAGCGCCGGCTGGCCCAACAGCAGCAGGCAGAACGGGCTGGCCGCGTCCATCCCAGCGTTGGACAGGCAGCGCAAACCTTCGAGAGTGTCGGCATCGAGCAGGTGCGCCTCGTCGGCCACGACGGTCACCGTCTTGCCCCTCTCGGCGCTCTCGGCGCCGAGGAGATCCTGGGTTTGGGGGATCAGGGACGCGGAATGGAAGCGGGGCGTCCCGCCCAGCGCCGAGGTGATCGCCGCGTAGGTGCCCCGCAGGCCGACACCGGGGGTGCCCAGATAGACCACGGTGTGCCGTGAGGGCTCCAGGCCGGCCACCGCGGCGCGAGCCGCCACGGTTTTGCCCGAGCCGCACTCGCCGGTGACCACCGCGATGGCCGACTCGGCGACGCACCAGCCGATACGTGCGACCGCTTCGCCGTGGGAACGGCCGGCGAAGAGCATGGACGGGGCCAGGTTCTTGCCGAAGGGCATCTTGGAGAACCCCCAATGCGAGCGCAGCCCCTCGATGCCGCTCACGTTGCCACCGGCCCGCCGGCGGCACCGCCGGCCTCGGCGGCGGCGTCGATGTCGGCGTAGTCGATGCGCCGGCCGGTCAACTCGGCGTCACGGCGCGCCGCCAAAAGGCTCAGGTAATCGATCCCGGTGGGCACCGGGGCGGGCGCCGCGTCGGGGCGGGCCTTGGGATGGGTGTGGCGGGAGATGCGCACCGGGACCGCCTTGCCCATGGCCCGGCCCTCGAAGCGGACCTCGATATCGGTCAAGTCGAAAGCGTCGAAAACCAGCTCGGCCCGCCGGCCGATCAACGCGGCGTCGACCTCGAAAGAGTTGCCGAAGAGACTGACCATTGCGGTCTTGGTCACCATGCGGGTCTCGGACCACAAGAACGCCTCCCGCAGCAAAGCCGGTGACGGCAACACCGGCGGGGCCGCCGACGTGAAGCGTTCCAGCGGGGTGGCCCCGGTCTCGGTGTGGGCCCGGCGGTGATAGACGACTTCCACCCAGGCGCTGAACAAGGTGTTCAGCTCGGCCAGGCCATCCACGCCCCGGACTTCGACCTCGACCAGGAACTGCGATCTCGCGGTCCGGAAGAACCGCTCAATTTTCCCTTTGGTGGCCGGGGAGCGAGGCTTCGCGTGGATCAGTCTCACGCCGAGCACCGCGCAGGCCCGGTGGAACTGCACGTCGACAAACGCCGAGCCCCGGTCGACCAGGACCGCCTTGGGCACCCCCCGGGCGGCCACCCCGCCCCGCAACGCGCCCGACAGGCGAACCGTGTCTTCCGCCCAGGTCCAACGATAAGCGGGCAACATGCGACTGAAATCGTCGATGAACGCCAGCAGGTACGTCTTGCGGCCCGCCACCACCGGGCCGTGCAGGGCGTCGCCGGTCCACAACTCGTTGCGGGCCGAGGCCTCGAAACGCCCGAACGCCCTCGGCGGGCTCCCATCGGGACCGGTGTTCAACCCCAGACGGGCGAAATGGCGTTGCAAGGTGCGTTTCGAACAGGTCCCCCGGCCCGACACGGCCATGATCTGCGCCACCTGGGCGGCGGTGCGGGCCGGCGCCTCCCGTTTCAACGCCTCACCCACCGCCAGAACCTCCGCCGGGGTGCGGCAGGCGACCACCCGGGCCGCGGGGACCAACGCCTCGAACCCCCCGGCGCGCCACAACCGGATCCAACGGTCCAATGTGGAACGCCCCACCCGCAGCCGGGCCCCGTCGGGCCCGGCATGGTCGACCGCCGCCAACTCGCGGACCAGCTCACCGCGCTGCGCCCCCGACAGGCCCGGGTCCCCCGGTTCTCGCACCAGCGAATACCTGAACAACCCGACATCTCTTCGCCGCTCGTCTTCCATCGTCTCCCCTTTTGGTGCCTGGTGGCAGGAGAGACGATCTCAGCCCCCCGGCAGCGGCGATAGGGGCGCACTGGTGTTGGCCAGCAGCGCCCAGCCCGACAGCCGGGAGGCCACCGCCCACGGGCTCGCCGGCCCCCACCGCTGCACCGCGGCGCGTGCCGCCACAGCGATCGCCTCGACCGCGTCGCCCACCGCGCCCCCGGCCGCCGCGATCGGCCCCAGATCGGCGTCGAGGGCATACGCCCACCGGGTGAAATGGGCCCGGATGGCCTCCGCCCGGGCCCTGAACGCCCGCAGCCAGGCCCGCACCGTGTCCGGCCAGCGCCCCAACCCCCTCGCGATACCGCGATGCCCGATCCCCGCCGCGTTGGCGGCGATAGCGCCGCCGATGGTCTCGGCGTCGTCACGGCGGCGCACCAGCCAGCACTCGGCCAGCAAAATGTGCGTCCGCTCACACCCGCGGCACCTGGAGCGACGAGGCCGACCCCGCTCGTCGACGCCGCCCCGGCGCAACACCCGGCGCCGCCCGTGCCCCCACGGGCCGAGCACCCCACGACAAGGAGGGCAGATCAACAACCCGGCAACAAGATCGGCTTCGACAACAGCTTCGTCGGTCCCTACCATGAGCATCGGATGCCTCCAAGCATCTACCAGCAAGGGCCCCTCCCGGAGCTTCCGACAAGAATCGGCCGGAGGGGTCCCTGCGCGTCTAAGGACCAACCACTGTCGCCCCCCACGCCCGGCGCCACAACCGGGCCGTCACCACCTCGGCGCACGGTGGGCAGCCCCGCGGGTCACGACGCCACGAAACCGCCGCGCCCACACCCGCCAAAACCGACCCCGGTGCGCGCCCCGTCGTCGATGCCGGCACCCTCGGTGGCGTGCCACACCCTCCCACTGGCGTCAAGGGTCGCTGCGGGACTCCGTTCGCTGCGCTCCCTCCGTGTCCTCGCTGGGGCCTCCGGCCCCACCCTTGACCCCAGCTCCGGGTGTGGCGGTGGGCTCCCATGAGAGCGATACCAGAGGTATCGCTCTGTCGAACGCAACAACGACAGTTCACGCCGCCTCACTGCCGCCATGGAACCCAGCACGCTCACCCAGCGTGTCGCCGCCGGTCCCTACCATCCTCAAAGCGGGTGGCGCTCAACAGATTTCTAGGCGCCTCGTCGCGTTACCTGAGACGTGACGGTCCGGCGCGGCCCAGGATGGTTTGGACTGCTGCGACAGTGTCGGGAGCAGGCTCAGCACGGCCATGCCAGCGAAGCAGACGAATCGCGCTGCCGTCATCG
>JBOGGN010000172.1:0-4850 GCA_050744165.1 Acidimicrobiales bacterium
GGGCTCGGAGGAGTCGGACGACGATCTCGGGTCGATCGAGGTTGTCACCTCAGAGGTCGAGGACGACGGCACGATCATCATCGATGACCTGGTGGCCGAGGTGGACGCCGAAGGCAACGTGTTCGCCACCGACGAGATGGTCGAGATCGACCTTCCGGACGGCACGGTGATCACCGACGAGACTTTCTCGGTGGCCGACGAGACCGGGCAGCTCGTCCCGATCGAGGAGGACACCGAAGTGGTCAGCCCCGTCAACGAGGACGACGGCGAGGAGTCCGGGGCCTCCGCCAACGGTGGGGACGCCGCCGACGCCTGATCGAGTTCGCTCCACGCGGGTGCGACGGGGGTCGAGGGTGGGTGGTTGACCGGCCGTCCCTCGGGCATGCTGGCTCGGTGACCGACGCCGAGGCGACCATCGTGTACACCGATGGGGCTTGCCAGGGGAACCCCGGCCCGGGCGGGTGGGCCTGGGCCATCCCGGAGGGTCGTTACCAGAGCGGTGCCGAGCGCCATACGACGAACCAACGGATGGAAATACGGGCAGCGCTGGAGGCGGTGCGCGCGGTGGTCGGGCCGCTTGAGGTGGTGAGCGACTCCACCTATGTCGTCAACTGTTTCCGGGACCGCTGGTGGGAGGGCTGGCTGGCTCGGGGCTGGACCAACTCCGCCAAAAAACCGGTCGCCAACCGGGACCTCTGGGAGCCGTTGATCGTCGCCTACCGCGCCGAACCCGGACGCGTCCGCTTCCGCTGGGTGAAGGGCCACGGCAGCGACCGCATGAATGACCTGGTCGACCGCCTGGCGGTGGCCGCCGCCGCCCGCCAGGCCGGTGACAGCGGATCCGGCCAGCCAGGCGCGCTGGGTCCGCCCGACGCCGTGCGCCCTCGAACATGGTCGCCTGGTGGGGCGGCGGTCCGCCGGCCACGACGCTCCCCCTGATGGCGGCCGCCGATCCGCCGCCGCCTCAACCGCCAGCACCGGCGCAGCCTTCTCCCGCGTGGTCGCCCTCAGCCGCGTGCGCCCAGTGCGGGGCTCCGACCCCACCCGGGGCTCGCTTCTGTCCGGGCTGCGGCCGGCCGCTTCCCGGTGCCAGCGCCATCGCACCCGCGCGACGTCGGGGGAGCAGCGCTCCCTGGTTCAAGGTGGCGGTGGCGGTGATCGCCGCGGCCGCGGTCGTGGTGACGACGGTGGTGGTCCTCCTAGCGGTCGGTTTCCGCAAGGCCGCCAACTCGGTCGCCAACTCATTGACGCCGAAGGCCGGGCGACCACCGGGTTACCAGGGCCCCGCCTACCCGGGAATGCTCGTCCAGGACAAAGTGGCCGTCGGGCCGGGTGCTTCAATCGAGTTCGGCGGCCAGGACCTCACCGCCGGTGCCTTGACTCCAAGGACGGGGTTGTTCGGGCTCGGAAACACGCTGTGCACCACGGTCACGACCGTCGACCGCGCCACGACCTCGGTCAACGTTGGCCCCGCCGACTGGAAGCTCCAGGCGCCGGACGGCACGGTAGCGACGTTCCAACTGAACAGCAGCCTCGAAACTGGCCAGATCGCGCCCGGTGCCCGCGCCAGCGGAACGGTGTGCTTCGCCGACACGGGACCCAGCGGTACCTACGAGCTGCTGTGGCAGCCGCTGTTCCAAGTCGGCCGCGGCGTGTGGCTCCTCCACCCGTGACGAATCGGTAGACCGGTCACATTTCGTGACCCCCGTGCGCGGGTTGACGGCGGCGCTGGGTCCTCAGCGCACCGCGCAGGTGTTTTCCTCAGCCCGAAACGCCTGGTCCAGGGCCCCGGGCCGTTCGACTTGGAGCAGGGCGATCTCGGAGGCTACCCAGCAGCGGGTCCGCCAACTTGACCGCGTTGGGTGAACTTGACCGCGTTGGGTGAACTTGACCGCGGCTGATGGAGCGCCACGACAGTTTCAGATCCCAAGTTCACCGAACGCGGCCAAGAAACAGGTGGGAGCCGGCGCTGTCCGCCGTGCAGCCGCCATCGTCGGAGCTCCCCTCGGTCCGCCCGGGATGGCAGGCGCACCAAATGCTGCGCCGTCGCCAATTCCTCGAGCGGGCGACCGTTGCCTACGTCGTGCTGTGGTGGGGCCCCGGCCCCGCCTTCAAACCTCCAGCGCCAGCAGCCCCCTCAGGTAGGCGGCCTGCCCCACATGCTGCAGGCAGTCGTCGGCAATGCTGACGAGTCGGACCCCTAGGGTCACGGGTGGATCCCAGCGGCGGTCCACGATCCGGTCCAGATCGCCCGCCGACAGTCCCGCCAGCCACGGGCGGGTCCGCCGGAACACGGCATCGAGGTAGTCGGTCACCGCCCAGGCATCACGGGGCTGCACCGCCATCACGTCGTCGGGGCCGTGCCCGTAGCCCGTGTTGCGCGGCTCGGGCGCCAACCCGAACGAGGCGGCCCAGTCGCCTGTCGCCCAGAGCTGGGGCTGGTCCAGGATCTCGGCCATGTGATGGTCCAAGACCCGAGTCAGATGCCACAGGAGCCAGGCGATGGTGTTGGCGCCCTGACGAGGCGCCTCAGTTAGCTGGTCGTCGGTGACTCCCTCGACCGCGCCGCGGACCAGGGGCGGGATGCGGTCGTACAGCTCCACCAGCAGCTCGGCGACGTCCACGGTGACCGCTAACCGCAGGTCGCGAAGTCGACGAGACGGACGTAGCCGGCCAGGCCGGCCGGACAAAGCGCGGCACGGACCTGGCGAGCATGCTCCTCCAGCAAGTCCAGGGAGTCGAGGGCCGGATTCTCGGCGGGCGTCATAGCCCTCGACAGTACGCCCGTCAGGACGCCCGTCAGGACGCCCGTCAGGACGCCCGTCAGCGGGCGGCGCCCACCAGCACCCTTTCCGGGGCCGGCGCGTTGACATCGCTCGACGTGCGGGCGGCCTGGACCGTCAACACGAAAGTGTTGGCAGTGACTGCCACGTTGGCCACCGTCGCCACTGGCACGCCGGCTACCTGGTCGAGATTCTGCGACGACCAGGTGATGCCATCGCGGCTGGTCAGCAACTCCTGCACGGTCGGCCCAGTCGGGCTGCTGTTGGTGCCGGGGAACTCGACTTCGGTAGCCACGATGCCGAAGGGGCCGATGGCAGCCTCGGTGGATGAGACCGTCTTTCCGTCGGTGGGACCAAGCACCGAAGCCAGCGACACCTCCGACCACCCGGTCGGAGACAGGGTTGCCACGGTCGGAGTGCCCCCGGCCTGGGTGCCGGGAACCGGTGCCGAGCTGGAAATGGTGGTCAGCGCCCCGTTCAGGTAGCCGATGGCCGAAGGCGAAGCCTGGTCGGCCGGCGCCACGGGCGCCTCGGTCCAAGCGGTGCCATTAGAGGAGGTCCAGAAGTCTTCACTCGCCGGTTGCCCGCTGGCGGAGGTGGTCTGGGCGGCGAAGGCGAACTGGGTCGGGCCGGCGGCCAGCTGGATGCCCTGGGGGTTGGCCACCATGTCCGGCAGCGATACCGGCTGGAGCGGCGAGCCGTTCGAGGTGAAGAACACGAACGGCTGGCCGAGCGCGGCCTGCAGCACGGTGCCACTGACACCGAGTTGCGCCCACGTGTAGGTGCTGGTCACCGGGTGGTCGTCGAGCGGGTCGACGCTCTTGAACGCCGGCTTCGTTAGAGTGGTGCCCCCTGCGGCGGGCAGGGGCTGACCGGTGGCGGCTCCGGAACCGGCGAGGGCGGCCTTGGCGGCTGCCGCCGCGGCCTGTGTCCTGGCCAGAGAGCTCGTGTCGACGCACTGAGTCGGCTGCACTAGACCAGCGCCGCCCGTCACCGACGTCGGCGTGTCAAAGAGGGTCATGTTCGTCGGGCAGGGGTTGGCGGTCTGCGGTCCCAGCAGGTCGACGCCAGTGGCGGTGAACACCCAACCGTTGGGCGCGGTCACGCCCGCTGGCAGGTACTTGGTCACGTCCAGGGAATCGCTGACCTGTGCCACCACGACCGCCCCCGTGCCGTTGGACACAACCTGTATGGCGGACACGGGCGCCCCCGCGGAGCTGGTGTCGATGGCCCCCATGTCGATGGGCACGGACAGGTTCTTCCAGGTGGCACCGCCGTCCGGGGACGTGGCGACACTAAGGGGGATCTCCTTGCCGGCAGTGGCCGGGCCGGTGCCCACTGCGTACAGCTGGCTGCCCGACGCCGACAGCTCCGACAGGTAGGTAGCCGAGGGGCTGCTCGCCTGCGTCCAGTTGACGCCATCGGCGGATCGGTACAACACGATGGGAAGTGGCTGGTTGGGGTCGTGGACGCCCGGGGCGGTGGACACGGCATACAGGTTGCTGCCGGGCGTGGCGCCCCCGGTGATGGTGGCGTAGGCGAGCGCCGAGTGCGGGTCGACCTGCTGCCAGGCGACGCCCACGTCGCCCACCTTGGCGGCCACCGGCCCCGAGGCCGCGCCCAGGGCGGAGATGCTCTGGCCTCGGCTGCCACGCTTGTAGAGGGTGGCGGTGGCGATGGTGCCCGCCACCAGCGCGACCGCCACCATCGAAGTCAGGGCCCGCCGGCGACCTCGGGCTCGGCCCCGCGCCATGACCACGCCGAGGTCACCCGGGGGCAGCTCGAGGCGGTCAGCGGCGGCGTGAAGGTGGTCTTCCAAGTCCTCTTGCAGGGGGTTCATGGCTGGTTCTCGTTTCGGAGTTGGTCGGCGCGGGGGGCGTCGATAGTGGCTTTGCGGTCGGATCGGAGGGTCGTGCGGTCGGCCCAGACGTCGGCGCCGGGCTCAGTGCCAGGGCCCGGCCCGGGTTCGGTGGCAGCGCTGAGCAAGGGTTTGGTGCCAGGGCGGGGCTTGGGCTCGGTGGCAGCGCCCGGCCGGGGTTCGGTGCCAGCGCGGGGTCCGGGCTCGTC
>JBOGGN010000173.1:0-2765 GCA_050744165.1 Acidimicrobiales bacterium
GTCGATGAACAACACCCCGCCCATGGCCCGCTTCAGGACCTCCTTGGTCTTGGGCGCGGTGTGACCGATGTACTGGCCGACGAGATCGTCACGGGTGACGCTCACCAGGTGCCCCTTCTGCAGGTAGCCCAACCGATGGAGCATTTTGGACATCCGCAGGGCCACGGTGGTCTTACCGGTGCCCGGGCTACCAGTGAACGACATGTGCAGCGTCGGGCGGGTCGATTCGATGCCGAAGCGACGGCGCAGGCGGTCGACCACCAGCAGGTCGCCGATCTCACGGATGCGCTGCTTGACCGGCGCCAAGCCGATCAGGTCACGGTCAAGGGACTCGAGCACTTCCTTGGTGTGGACCGCCGCCTCCTCCTCGCCGACGTCGATCTTGGCGTCGTCGGGGAGTAGTTCGTCACCGAACTCGGTGGTGTTGCTGTCGTCGTCGTCCGCACCGTTGTTGGAGCCCGAGGCCGGCCCGGAGCGGAGCGAGAAACCCTGCCCCGGGCTGGTCGCGGTGTCACTCACTTCTTGCCGTCGGCCTTGCCGTTGGTCGAACCGTTGGTCTGGTACCGCTCACCGTGCGGCTTCTCAACGGCGTAGGAGTGCAGCGTGTAGTTGATGTGCCGGTCGTTGGCCTCCATACGGTCCAGGCGGAAGCCCGGTTCCTCGGCCGGCCGCTGGACGATGTAGTCCAAGGCGGTCGTCGCCCGGTGGGGGCTGGAGTCGTAGGCGACCACTTTGATGTAGTGGTTGGGGTAGGCCTCCCGGCACTTGTTGAGCTCGTAGACGACCGCAGAGCCGTCTTTGGCGTCGAACATCGGCAGGTCCCACATCTCCCAAAGCGTGTTGCGGGGATGGGGGTCGTCGGTGAACTCGATCGAGATGGCCCAGCCGTTGCCGAGGGCGTACTCGACCTGCAGACGGATCTCCTCGTCGGTGAGGTCGGGAAGGAATGAGAACGTGCCTTGGGTGATGCGCATCGTCGCGGCTCCTCTCAGGAAGTCGGGGTGGGAAGAACGTCGGGCGTGTCGGTGGATTCGTAGTTGAAGGTGATGTCACCCCAGATGTCGAGGGCGACCTGCAGGGCCCGGTTCTTCTTGGCCAGCTTGCGCAGGATCTGGTCACCTTCGGCCATGAAGTCGCGGCCCTCGTTACGGGCCTTGATCATGCCTTCGAGGGCCACCCGGTTGGCTTCGGCGCCGGCCGCGATCCCCATCGGGTGGCCGATGGTGCCGCCGCCGAACTGCAGGATGCTGTCCTCGCCGAGGTAGTGGAGCAGCTGGTGCATCTGGCCAGCGTGGATGCCGCCCGAGGCCACCGGCATGACGCCGGGGAGCGACGCCCAGTCCTGGTCGAAGAAGATGCCCTTGACCGGGTCCTTGGGCACGAACGGCAGCCGCAGGGTGTCGTAGTACCCGGCGATCATGTTGGGGTCGCCTTCCAGCTTGCCCACCACGGTGCCCGCGTGGACGTGGTCGACGCCCATCATCCGGACCCACTTGGCAATGACCCGGAAGCTGACGCCATGGGTCTTCTGGCGGGTGTAGGTGCCGTGGCCGGCCCGGTGGAGGTGCAACAGCATCCCGTTGGCCCGGGCCCACTTGGCGATGGAGGTCATGGCCGTGTAGCCGATGATCAGGTCGATCATGATGATCGGGCTGCCCAGCTCCTTGGCGAACTCGGCCCGCTCGTACATCTGCTCCATGGTCGGGGCGGTGACGTTCAGGTAGTGGCCCTTCACCTCACCGGTCATCTCGTTGGCCCGGTTGACCGCCTCCATGCAGAACAGATAGCGGTCACGCCAGCGCATGAACGGCTGGCTGTTGATGTTCTCGTCGTCCTTGGTGAAGTCGAGGCCACCCTTCAGGCCCTCGTACACCACCCGGCCGTAGTTGCGGGCCGACAGGCCCAGCTTGGGCTTGACGGTGCAGCCGAGGAGCGGGCGGCCGAACTTATTGAGGTACTCCCGCTCCATGACGATGCCGTGGGCGGGGCCCTGGAAGGTCTTCAGGTAGGCGTAGGGGATCCGCTGGTCCTCCAGCCGGAGGGCCTTGAGGGCCTTGAACCCGAACACGTTGCCGATGATAGAGGCGGTCAGGTTGGGGACCGACCCCTCCTCGAACAGGTCGATGTCGTGGGCGATGTAGGCGAAGTACTGGTTTTCCTGCCCGGGGACCTTGTCGACCCTGTAGGCCTTGGCCTGGTACCGCTTGTAGTTGGTCAGCCGGTCGGTCCACACCACCGTCCAGGTGGCGGTAGAGGACTCGCCAGCGACGGCGGCCGCGGCTTCCTCCGGTGGGACCCCTGGCTGGGGGGTGATCCGGTGGACCGACAGGATATCGGTGTCCTTGGGCTCGTAGTCAGGCTCGTAGTAGCCCATCTTGGCGTAGGGGATGACGCCGGCGCCCCAGCGCTTCTCACCCTCAAGCTGCTGTTGCCCGCTTTTACCGTTACCGCCACCGTCTGCCATAGCGCCTCCTGAGTCGAATGGCTCTTCTGTGTCGTTCTTTCCTCAATCTTGCCGGACAAGACTTAATCTGTCCAATACCTATTCCGCGCCATCGATAGTTCTTTATCTATGACGCCCGGTTGCCGCGGCGCGAAGATGGCCTGACCAGCGACGCGTCGCCAACCAGGCCATCTTCCTCCTGTCGTGTTGAGCCGTCCAGGGGCCGGCGAGGCGGTCCCTGGATCGAGGTGGCTTTAGGCCCGCCGCCCGAGGGTCACCGCCGCCTCCCGGTGCAGCCGGCCGAAGTTGTAGTACGCCGCGC
>JBOGGN010000174.1:0-10659 GCA_050744165.1 Acidimicrobiales bacterium
CCCCGCCACCGGGCTACGGCCCGGGTCCGCCGGGACCGCCGGGTCCGCTGGGACCGCCGGGACCGCCGGGACCGTCCAGCCGGCCGGGGCCGCCCGGGCCATTCGGGCCGCCCGCCGCCTGGCCGCCTCCCACCCCAAGCGTGCCCGCGTGGGCCTATCCGCCCACCCAGCTCAAGGGCGGCAACGCCAAGACCGGCCCCCTGGCGCTCCATCCCATGGGTCTCGGCGACATCCTCGACGGCGCCATCAAGCTGATGCGGGCCAACGCCCGCACGATGATTGTGCTGGTGCTCACGATCGCCATCCCCTTTGAGTTCGTAATCGCCTTCTTGCAGCGCAACCTCAACGGGGGCACCGGCCTGTTTCAGATCTTCAACGACCAATCGACGACGACATCGTCCCCGGCGCTCCCCGTGGCGGCCATCGGTGTCGGCCTGCTGGTCCAGTACTTGGTGGTGCCGCTGGTGTGCGTCGGAACCAGCCGGGTGGTGATGGCCTCCTATTTCGGCGGCGACATGGGACCCAAGGCGGCACTGGCCGCCGTGGTCCGCAAGGCGCCGGCCATCCTCGTCGCCACGGTGATCGTGCACCTGGCCGAGTTAGTTGGGTCGATCGGGCTGTTCGTGAGCGTCGCCTTCGTGATGCCGCTATTCATCCTGACGGCACCGGCCATCTCGGTTGAGGACCGGAGTCCGTTCTCGGCGATAAAGCGTTCCGTCGGGCTGGTTCGAACGCGCTACTGGCCCACGGTCGGCGTCGCTCTCATGGCCGGGGTCATGGCCACGATCCTGAACGACATCCTGAGTCTGGCTCCGAGTCTCATCGGTCTTATCGTGGGGCTGCGTTGGGGGTGGATCATCGTCGGAGTTGGCGGTCTCCTGCAGGCGGTGGTCACCGTGTCGTTCATCACGACGGTGGCCACGCTGGTGTACCTCGACGCCCGCATCCGCCGGGAGGGCCTCGACCTCGAGCTGCTCGCCGATCGCCTGTAGGAGACGGCGGTCCCGGCGCGGCCAGTCGGGCCGATCCACAGGGGCAGGTTGGCCGGGTGCGAGCGGCGGTCTGCACACCGATCGGCGGCTCGCGAACGCCGGCCGCCCGTCCGGTCGATACGAGAGTGCCCGACTTAATGTGATCTCATGCCCGAACGTCCCTGCCTTTTGACCGTCCACGCCCATCCCGACGACGAAGCGTCCAAGGGTGCGGCGACGGTGGCTCGGTACCGCAGCCGTGGCGTGCATTGCGTGCTGGTGTGCTGCACCGGCGGTGAGGCAGGCGACATCTTGAACCCGGCTATGGATCGACCCGAGGTGCGCGAGCGCCTCCACGAGGTTCGTCTGGCAGAGCTGGCTGCGTCCACCTCGGTGATCGGCTACAGCGAGGTCGTGATGCTGGGCTATCGCGACTCGGGGATGCCGGGCACGCCGGAGAACGCCGACCCGCGGTCCTTCGCCCAGGCGCCACTCGATGAGGCCGTCGGTCGCCTGGTGGCAGTGATCCGCCGGGTCCGGCCGCAGGTGATCGTCACCTACCCGGGCAACCAGGAGGGGTACCCGCACCCCGATCACCTCCGGGTGCACGACATCACCATTCCCGCCTTTGACGCCGCGGGCGATTCGGACGCCTACCCCGAAGCCGGGCCGGCGTGGCAACCCTCCAAGCTGTATTACACCCAGTGGTCGCGCCGCCGGATCGTGGCCATGCACGAGAAGTATCTGGAGCTGGGCCTCGAATCGCCCTACGACGAAAAGTGGTTCGAGCGGCGTGGTAACCCGGAGCCGCCGACCACGGTGATCGACGTGACCGGCTTCACTCGGGTCCGGGACGAGGCGTTGCTGGCCCACGCGTCGCAGATCGACCCGACCTCGAAGTTCTGGTTCGGACTGCCGCCCGAGGTGGCCCAGACGGTCTATCCCTACGACGAATATGCGCTGGCCCGGAGCCTGGTGCCCACCGAAGTGCCGGAGGGCGAGCTGTTCGCCGGCCTCGCCGACTTCGCCCACCTCGCTGGCGTCGACGGCAACGCGGGCGTTGACAGCGTGGCCGGCTCTCCGGGCGTCGACGGCGTGACCGTCACCGCGGGCGTCGCCCGCCCAGCGTCCCTAAGTGGCCCAGCCGACACAGCCGGCCTGCTAGAGCACGCCGACCCGTCGCGCGCCAACGGCGACGCCGGCCCCTGCGCCGTCATCGGCCAAGTCGTCACCCCGGACGGAGAGCCAGCCATGGCCCCCGCTGGCGCGCCCCAGTCCTCGTGCTCGAACGCCGAGCCCGCCGCCACCCCCGCCACTGCCGAGCCGACCGCCGTCACCGCCGCCACCGCCGCCCCGAACGCCGAGCCCACCGCCGCCTCAGCCTCCACCGACGGCAGGTAGAGTGCCCAGCGGACAGCGGCCCGACCGACTCTGACACAGGGGGGATCCACCAATGTCGAAATGGCTCTCGCAGGAGTGGCTGGACGAGACCAAGAAGATGGCCGAGTCCCAACCCGACCGGCCCGGTGCCTCGGCGAAGATGCAGTACGTCGTCACCGGCGGGCCTGACGGCGACATCCGCTACTACTGGCTGCTCGAAGACGGGCATCTCCTGGAGAACCAACTCGGCGACATCGAGGGCGCCGAGATCACCATGACGATGACCTACGACGACGCCCGCAAGATCCAAGAAGGGGAGTTGGATCCCAACGCCGCCTTCATGCAGGGCCGGATCAAGATCAGCAACAACACCAACATGGCCAAGCTGATGTCCCTGATGCCGCTCACCAACTCCCCGGAGTACAAAGAGCTCCAGGTGCTGATCCGCACCATCACGGAGTACTGAACACCGGTCGTCGTGTCGCCAGGGTCGCCAGGTCGTGAGGACAGTGGAGAGAGCATCCGATGGCGAGCCCAGTACCGAAGAATGAGCGACGATGAGCGCCCCACTCACTGAAGCGAGCGACAGCGCCTTGGTCGTCGCCATCGGGCGATGGCGCGAGGAGGCCTTGGCGGAGGCCTACCGCCGCCACGGCGGCGCCGTCTTCGGGTTGGCGCGCCGGGTGGTCGGTGACACCGCCCTTGCTGAGGAGGTCGTGCAGGAGGTCTTCCTCCGGCTGTGGAACGACCCCGAGAAGTTCGATCCGGGCCGAGGCTCGCTGCGCTCGTTCCTGCTGGCCCAGACCCACGGCCGGTCGGTCGACGTGATGCGGTCCGACAGCTCTCGGCGCCGCCGCGAGGAGCGCGAAGCCCGCGAAACGGCCGAGTCGGGATACGACATCGAACACCAGGTGTGGGATCTCGCGATGGCCGAGCACGTGAAGGACGCCCTCGGGCTGCTCTCCGACGATGAGCGGCGGGCGATCGAGCTGGCGTATTTCGGAGGCCACACCTATCGAGAGGTGGCCGTCCTGCTGGGGGCACCGGAAGGCACCGTGAAGAGCCGGATCCGTACCGGCCTTCGGCGGCTGCGAGATGGATTGGCCGAAGCGGGGATCGGAAACTCGTGGAACGACTGACTGGACACGCCGAGTTGCAGGAGCTGCTCGGCGCCTACGCCCTCGATGCCGTCGAGCCCGAAGAGGCGGCGGTCATCGAGTTGCACCTGCCGACCTGCCCTCGCTGCCGCATCGAGCTGACCGAGCACCGGGAGGCGGCCGCCTTGCTCGGTTATGCCGGTGGCGCCGCCCCGAAAGGGTTGTGGGACCGGATCATCGCCGAGTTGGAGGAGCCACCGCCCCCCTTCGACCTCGACCTGCCCCGCCCCCAGTACCGTTCGTCGACCCCGGCGTGGATGCCGACCAGTGCCGGCTCCACGTTGGCCAGCGCCTGGCGCGCCCTCGGGTCGCACACCACGGAAAACGCGGCCGAGGCGTTGGAGAACACCGCCCGACGCCCGCCTCGTGCGACCTTGTGGTCGTCAACTCCGTCGAGCCCCAGTCCGAGTTCGAGTTCGAGCGCCAGCCCGAGTCTGGGCAGGGCGGAGCTGGCGTGGGATCGGGACGCCGACGATTCGCGCGGCGAGGACGCGATGGTCGTGCCGATCGAGGCGTCGACATTCAGCACGCCACCGAGCGGAACCGAAGGGCTCAGCAACGAGGGTCCGAGCACCCAAGGCTCCGGTTTGTCGGGATGGCTCTCCGGCCCGGCCGGCATTGGCCGCATTCACAGCGAGGGCGGCCGTCGGTCGAGTCGGGGGGGCAAGTCGGGCCGATCAGGCAAGACCGTCCCGATGCGGTGGATGGTCGCCATCGCCACAACGGCGGCGGTGCTGGTCGCCGCGCTTGGCATCGAGGTCGGCCGCTTGGAGAACAGCAACAAGTCCCAGCAGCCCAACCTGGCCTTGATTGCCTACGAGGTGGCGGCAGCCAACCCGGGAGCGCGGCGAGTGACGCTGAAGTCCTCCAACGGCAACGTCACCGTGCAGGCGGTGATCGTGCCCAACGGTGAGACCTACCTCGGCAAGAACAGCCTGCAGGTGCTGCCGAGCAACGAGACCTACCAGATGTGGGGAATCGTCGACGGGTCACCGGTGTCTCTCGGCGTCATCGGAGATAACCCGACATATGCGGCCTTCAGTACGCCGACGGTGGCCACCGCCCTGGCGATGACGGTCGAGGCGAGCGGCGGGGTGCCGATCACCAGCAAGACGCCGGTGGTCCAGGGCGACCTGCCTACCTAACAGCTCCCAGTCGGGGTCCGCGTCGAGGGCCACCAAGCGGCCGACCAGCCTTCAGACGCCGGTACCCGGGCCGACTGCGTCGGTTGTCGACTGCGCCGCCCCGTCGGCGGTACCCATCGCCGACTTGCCGCTGGCGATGGCCATCAGTCCCACGTGGCGGGCCTCGATGCCCCCGATCTGGGCGATCGTCGTGTTCAGCGCGGCGTGGTCGAACAGGCCGATATCGGCTTGGCACGTCGCCGACAGCAGGTGCTCGAGGGTGTAGGCCAGGTTGACGACGTCCGCCTCCGAGGCCAGCGTCGCCAGCATGGGCTGGATCACCTGGGCCATGATCGTGGCGTTGGCCGTGCTCACCGGACTCCCGCCGACCCCCCGGATGGTGCGGGTCAACAGATCCTGGTGCTGCATGTGCTGGTTCTGAAACAGCTTCAAGAGGTCCTGGTTGCCAGTCGACTGGACCAGGGTGCCCCCGAGCACGGTCGTGTAGACGTTCATGGCCATTGCTTCGAGCGACAGGGCGGTGTTGAGGATGGCCACTTCCTTGGGGGAACCGACAACGGCGGTGGTGCTCGTGGTCGGTGGAGCCGGCACCGCCACAGGTGTTGCTCCCTTGCAGGCGGCGAGCACCGCTGTGGAAGCGGCGGCCACACCTCCGGCGGCCAGGAGCCGACGACGGCTGGTCCAGGAGCCGGTCCCCGATGCCTCGACGCCGACTGGCGTCGCGCTCTGTTGGATCGTCTCGAGCGTGCTGTCCATCTGGGCTCCTGTCGAGTGTTCGGTCGAAGGCGGCGTCATGTCAGCCGGCGGGGGGGTACATGGAGATCGAGATCACGTCGCTGGTTGTCTCAAACGACGGCACCATGTCGGCGTCGGTGTCGGGGTCTCGCCCGAGGATCTGGCCGATTGTCGCCCCATGGGCAGATTCGACCGGATAGATGCCGGCACACGATTGCAGCACCTGGACGCCTTTGAGGACCCCGAAGGCGTAGAGGTAGGTGGCCGCAATCGCGTTCTCGCTGTCGAAGGCGGCACTCATCAGGTGCATCTCGTCGGGCGCCTCTCGCATCTGGTCGGCGACAGCCACCAGCACCCCGGGGTTCGCCGGGGCGTTCGGGTTGCCGGAGAAGGCCCCCAATGCGGTGGCGTGGGCGCTGTGGTGCCCGCTGTAGGCGGCGACCAGGGCGACGGTGGAGGGCGTGTGCAGTTTCCCGGTCTGTGAGGCGATGGCATACGCCGACACCATCGCCTGCTCGATGCTCTGGAGAAACAAGGCAACGGACTGGTCCGTGAGGGGGGCGGCGTCGGCCGGTTCGGCAGGCCCGGCAAAGGCCAGGGCGCTGCCGCCGAGCACGGTCGCCAGCGCGGCGCCCGCGTCGAGTAAGAACCGCCGCCGGGACAGTCCGCCCCGGCCTTTGATGTGGTGGCTTATCTCCATTAGCTGCGTGTCTCCTCGTCGTGTCTTCTTTGTGGAAGCTGGGAAAATGCGACGCTCCTACCGGCCCCGGTCGGTCACCGGCGAGAGGCGAGTCGCCCGCTGGAGTTCCCGCAAGGCGCGATAGCCGATCAACGTCACGCCCGCCCGCCCTACGAGCGCTTTCAGTGACTGGCCGCCGGTCACCACGTCATAGTCGTCTACTCGCATTGCCAAGTCCGGTGCCAGTGCCCGCAGTTCGCCGGTGTCTACCGCGGGCCGCAATACGACCTCGGTGACACCGGGAGCCATCTCGGCGAGCATCCGATCGAGCGCCACCCGGCCGCTCCGGGTGTGGCTGCGAACCAGGTGGTCGGGCGAGCACACGCCCTCCTCGGCCGCCAACCGCCGGAACGGGAAGCCCACCGCCCGCTCCGCCGAAATCGACGACAGCCGCAGTGGGAGACGGAACTCGGCGGCCAGTTCGAGGGCCACGTCGAAGAACTCGGGGCGGTACTCCAGAGCCCCAAGATGCGAACTCAGGTGGCTGACGTCGAAACCCCAGAGGATGGCTCGCTCGATCTGCGCCCGGCATTCACGACGGACCTCGTCGACGTCTGCGTGGTCCCAGAGGTCATCGAGCGTTCGCGGGAAGCCGCCGTCACCGTCGAGCAGGGACGGCGCCTGGGTAATCGGCCCCCAGCGGTAGAGGTCGAACTCCGCGTTCAGGGTCAGATGGACCCCGACATCCTCGCCTCGGTAGCGCGAGGCCGCCTCGCGGGCCCAGGGGCAGGGGACCATCAGGCTGGCTGTGGTGGCCATGCCACTTCGCAGAGCGTCGTAGACACCGATGTTGGCGGCGTGGCTCAGCCCGAGATCGTCGCACGCGACGATGAGAAGTTGGGTCCCTGGTCGGTAGCTCAGGGCCTCTGCGAGCGACGTCACCAGGTCGAACGGTAGTGGGAGAGCCCTAGGGGGTCGCCAGTCCGGGCGGTCCGGCCGGTCGCGGCGAGCCAATGTCCACCGACCTCCTCTTCTGGTGGGCGTCGCAACTCGCCTGGGACGCCGTGCTCTCAATCGCCAAGAGCAGGCAGCTCGGCGACCTTGTCGGGATCCGTTGGCCGGTGTCGGAATGGCGGAGGAGCCGACAAGCTGGGCCAGGGCGACGCGGATCACGGGTAGCTCTCCTGAGGCCTCCAGCACGTTACGACCTCAGGTGTCGGCGGATCGCGTGATGGCGTCGTGGACCTGCGTTCTGATTCCCGGGATCGAAAGTCGGTCGACGGACGATGGGCTCGGCGGATCAGAGACGGGAGCGACCGCCTCTCCCGCCCAAGGCTTCGAGGATCAGGAGGAGAAGGCACGCGCCCACGATGGCGACCAGCAGCCCGACCAGCGTGAAGGATTGGAAGCTGACCTGCTTCACTCCAGCAGCCCGGGCCAGCGCCCCGCCGACTAAGGCGCCGACGACTCCGATCACGATCCGGCTGATGCATCCACCGTTGCGGTGGCCCGTCACCCAGCCAGCGACGGAACCGGCGATGAAGCCGAACACGATCCAGGTCAGCACACCCACCGCGGCACGATATCGCCGGGCTCAAGCCCCAACGCCTCGCCTCCTGGCGGCGCACCGCTCGGTGCTCACGCAGCCACCGTGTCATCGTGCGGTCCCGATCGCCGCAGGCACCGGCGGCTGGCAGCGGCGCAAGGCGGCGCGGGCTTCGGAGATGCCTCGCCGGCCGACTTCTTTGGTGCGCTCGTCGAGACGCCAGTCGACCTTGCGGGGTTTGAGGAGGCTGAGCTGTCGTGCCATGCCTCCCATGATGAACCGAGGGTGTGACCGTTATTCCGGTCGCTTTCCGCGGGTCGTCGCTTACAGCAGCCGCAGCTGCTCAGTTCGCGACGCCCGGGCAGTCAGAGGTTCCCAGGCCACGCCGCCGCGGGGGCCGACGCAGCGGACCTCGATCATCTCCACTGGCAGCGCCCGCGCCGCGCCACGACGGTCCGTGAGGCCGACGCTGCCGTCTCGCTCCCGCCGGGTGACTCGGGCTTCCTGCCACCGGCTCGACGGGGAGCGCCGGAACCGGACCTGCTCGCCCGGCGTCAGCCCGAGGATGATCAGTCCGATCGGGCGGTCGAGCGAGTCTCGGTCCTTCGAAGACCCGTCCTGGGACGACCGCTCCTCGCGTAACCGCTCCTTGGAGGGCTGCTCCCGGGACGACAGCTTCCGGCGTGTCCGCTCCTGTGAGGCTCGCTCTTGCGGGGCCTGGCCGCGTGGGGCCGCTGTCGGGTCCCGCCGCGTCATGGCCAGATTGTAGGAATGGTCCGTCGGTCGGGACGGGAGGCTCTACCAGGAACCGTGGCTGGTCAGTGAGAAGTCCTGTGCCGATTGGCCGCTCAGGTCCGTGACCTGGATGGTTACCGAGGCGGACCCGGAGTGGAAGCAAGAAGGCGCGGAGGCGGTGGCGGTCCCCGCTTTGCCGTCGGTGCTGGTGGCGGTCGCGAGCACCTGGCCCTGAGAAAGGATCTGCACCTGGTCGGTCGTTCTCGGTGGAGCGACCAGCGTCACTTTGTACTTCGACAGGCACAAGCTGAAGAAGTTCTCGCTGACCAGGGCGCCGAACGTGTCGGCGGCGTTGGCAGGCACCAGATTGGCTTGCAGTGTCTGGTCGCTCTGGAGCTCTTGTCCGGGCTGGAAGTCCGACATGGCCTCGCAGCCATTGGCCGGGTTCCCGTCGAAGTCGGCTCGGCCCTGGAGGCATTGGTTGCCGTCGGTTCCGGGTGCCGGCGGCTGGCCGCAGGGCTGGTACGCCAGCGGGGTGCAAGTCGTCGTGGTCGTGGCCGGCACGGTCGTGACCGTGGTGGAGACTGACGGTGGGGCGGCATCCGAGCGCTCGTGCGACCGGTACAGGGAGGCGCTTGCGGCAACGACGGCTGCGACCACCGCCAGCACGCCCACCACGACCGCGAACCTGCGTCTCCGCTTCGGCTGGGGGGTATGCCGGGGCGGAGCAAGGTCGATCTGCGTTCCTCTAGGGCCGCCGAGGGCGGCAGCCGCCGACGGCCGGCGCTCGGGCCGGGGATCGAGCATCGCCGCCAAGGCCCGCCGCAGGTCGTTAGGGATGTCGTTCGGCAGGGGCTCGACGTGACCGCGGGCGGCGCGGCCCATGAGCGCCATCGGCTCGCCCTCGCCGTAGGGACCGTGACCCGTCAAAGCGAACGCGAGCGTCGCTCCCAGCGAGAACACATCGCTTGCGGCGGTCGCCCGCTGGCCTGCCGCCTGTTCCGGGGCGATGTACTCAGGCGTACCGATGATCGTCCCCGCCATCGTGAGCCCGGGGGTGAAATCGCGAGTAATCGCCACCCCGAAGTCGGCGAGCGCTGCTCTGCCATTGGCCGAGAACAACACGTTGGCGGGTTTGATATCCCGGTGAACCACGCCCTGGCGGTGGGCGGTCGCGAGCGCGTCGAGCAAAGTCGATCCGATGGCGCCCACCTCGGCGGGCGACAACGGCCCATAGCGGGCCACCTTGTCGGCCAGGCTGCCGACCATGCGTGGCATGACCAACACGACGTCGGTCCCGTCGTCTTCGACCGCCAGAAGGGGAACGATCCCCGGGTGGTGGAAGCCGGCCAGGACCTCGGCCTCACGGCGGATGCGGTGGCGGGCCATCACGATCTGCTGGGCCGAGCCGCTGAGTGACACGCGCTTGCGGGCTACCTGGCGGCCCTGCTCGTCGACGGCCAGCTCCACAACCGCCATGCCTCCGCGGCCGAGCAGGCCCAGCACGGTGTAGGTCATGGCGATGTCAATGGTAGGCGGGCCCTGCCGTCGGTGACGGTGCAGCCGCTGGCGCACGCGCCGTCGGCGAACGCGCCGTCGGCGAACGCCCTCAGCGAGGGATGACCGTCTGCTTGAACTCGTTGAGGTCGGCCCACCCGGTAGTGAGGTCGACGACCCGCTGGATCGTGGAGATGGCCAACTCGTGGTCATCGCCCGGGCGGCTGATGAGTCGCACGAACACGGCGCGACCGCCGGCGATGAAGGTCGGAACTCCGAAGACCCCATGGTCGAAGATGGCCGCCTCGTGTTCCTTCCGGAAGGTCTGCAAGGGCCAGCCATCTTCGATCTCGTCGAGGACAGCACGGCCGTCGACACCGGCCTCGTCGAGTACCTCGGTCAGCAGGCCGGTTTTGCGTAGGTCCCGTGCCTGGTCGTGCCGGGCAGCGAATAGGGCCCGATGGGCCTGGAGGAACTTGTCCGGAAACTGATCGCGAACCACGATGCCCGCCGTGGTGGCCAATAGCCCCGGGTAGCGATCCGGCTCGTCCCACACTGGTGGGTTCCCTGGGGCGACGTGGCCTTGGTCGAGGTTGAAAGGCAGGAAGGTGACATCCCACGGCGCACCCGCCTCGAGGCCGGCGACGACATGTTCGTGGGCGTTGCGGGCGTACGGGCACCGGTAGTCCCAGGTGACCGCGAAACTGATCTCGGAGGGCTGCACCCTGTAGGAAACCTCGCCGGATCCCAGCTGATTCCCAGCCCGGCCCGTCCTGCCCGTCCGGCCCGCCCGGCCCGCCCGGCCCGCCCGGCC
>JBOGGN010000175.1:0-28727 GCA_050744165.1 Acidimicrobiales bacterium
AGGCCGATCCCCCGGTGCAGACCTCTCTGGACACCCCTCCGCTCCCGGACCTGCCGCCGATCCCGCCTCCGCATCCTGGGTCGCCCACCGTGATCTCGCAGAGCCCGAACCCCTCCAGCAACACCATCGCCCTCACCATCGACGACGGTTACTGCGCCAGCTGCGTAAGCGCCTACGTCCAGTTCGCGGAGACCACCGGAACAGCGATCACCTTTTCGCCCAACGGCACGTACAGCGCCGAGTGGACGCCCCACGCGGCGACGCTGCGGGATCTGATCGCGGCCGGCCAGGTGCAGATCGGCAATCACACCTACACCCACCTGAGCATGCTCGGCCGATCCGACAGCGACGTCCAAGCCGACATCATGCGCAACGAGGCTTGGATACAGGAGACGTTCGGGATCACGTCTCGGCCGTATCTCCGACCGCCCTATGGCTTCCACAACTCCCATTCCGACGCGCTGGCGGCAAGCCTTGGTTACACCAAGATCCTCTTGTGGAACGGGACCCTCGGCGACGCCACCCCAATCTCCGCCACCGACCTTCTCAACCTGGCGAACCAGTATTTCAACGCGGGCACGATCATGCTCGGCCACGCCAACCACCCCACGGTGAACATGCTCTACCCGCAGCTGCTCAAGATGCTGGGCGATCGCAACCTGCGACCGGTCACCCTCGACACCATGTTCGGAACGTCAAGGGCGAGGGGCTGAACGCCAGTCGTCTCCCGGCGTGGTCGCGTCTACCCGCCCCGAGGACGCAGACCTTCATCGAATACTGAGGCCCGTCAAGGCTTTGGTGCTCGAGGCGTTCAGCCGGCGAGCGCGGAACGGACCTTCGCCATGTCGGCCCGGGCGGCCTTGACATCGCCCTTCGCCGCCTTCAGGGCCGCCTTGGCCTGGGCGGGCGTCGTCTTGCCGGCGATCAGCGATGCCGCCAGCCCCGACACCTTGGCTCGGGCATCGGCGAGCTTCGCCTGCAGGTCGGTGACGGCGCTCTGGGCGGCCGAGACGTTGGCTCCCTTCGCTTGGGCGGCCGCGATCCGAGCCTGCACGGTCGGCAGCCGGCCGGTGGCGGTCGCCAGTGCCTGATTGACGCGGGCCGAGACCACGGTGGCGACGACCTCGGCCGCATCACCGGAGCTTTTCAGCGACGCCCGCACCCCTTTGACGTCAGCCTTGATCGCCGCCACCGTCGTGGCTCCGTCGGCCGTGGCTTTGGTAGACACCAACTGCTGGCGCAGCGAGCTCAGTTCGGATGCGAACTTCGACTTGTCGGCTGCCGAGAGGACGGTCGCGTTGGCCAGGGCGGTCGATGCCTTGTCGATCTTGGCCACAGCGGCATCGATCCGAGCGTCGACCTTGGCCTTTGCCGCCGACAGCCCGCCGGCTCCGCCCTTGGCGCCGCTTCCGCCTCCCGACGACGGCGCGGCTGTGGTGGTGGCTCCGCTGGTGCTAGTCGCACCCGCCGTCGCCCAGGCGGGACCGGTGAGCGCGGTGATGGCAACCGTCCCCGCGAGGGCGGCACTCGCCACCCCGACGCCGACGCGCCTGGCGAGCGGCAGCTTCGAGAACCAAGTCATGGATGCGACTCCTTCGAGAAGGGCATGGACTCACCATGCAACCGGGTCAATGTGAGCAAAGTGTGAGCTACCCGCCCGACGGGAGCGCAGGCTGGCTTCGGTAGCTTGGCTGGTCGTGACGGGGAACCGGACGGAGCTGGTACCGCCCGGACCGGGCCGCCGCTACCGCGCCACCTGCATCGTCCGCCTCGGCGACGTGCTTCCTTCGGGCGAGGCGCGCCTGGATGCCATCGCTCGCTACCTGCAGGACGTGGCCGCCGACGACGGCCGTGACGCCGGGGTCAAGAACCATATGGCGTGGCTCGTCCGCAAGACCTCCATCCTGGTGATCCAGCGGCCCCAGCTGGAGGAGACCGTCGAGCTGCTGACCTGGGCGTCTGCGGCGTCGCCGCGCTGGGCCGAGCGGCGCACCACCATTTCGGTCGGCGGCGAGGCGGTCATCGAGGCGGCCTCGATCTGGGTCTTTGTCGACCTCGAATCCATGCGGCCGGCCCGCATACCCGAGCCATTCTGGTCGACGTACGGGGAGGCGGTTGGTGACCGCAAGGTGACGGCCCGCCTCAACCACCCCGAACCGCCCCGAGACAGAGGACCCGACCGCCGCCCCTGGCCGCTCCGGGTGGCCGACATCGACCGCCTGGGCCACGTCAACAACGCCGCCACCTGGGTCGCCATCGACGACGAGCTGGACCGGGCCGGCCGGGCAACCGACCTTACCTACGTCGATCTGGAGTACCGCCGGCCCATCGACTACACCAACCCGGTCACGATCGAGTCCCAGTCGACCGCCGACAACATGCTGGTGTGGCTCACCGTCGAGGGCACCGTCATGGCCTCAGCAGCTCTCTCGTTCGACTGAGGAATCAGCGGAAATCAGCCGACGAGTCGACGTGGCTCTCGGCAGGCAACTTGGTCCACGCCTCCCCCTTGTGCATGACCATGTCGATGCCGCACCACAGCGTCTTCGATGTCGGATAGAAGGCCAGGGGCACCACGATCACCTCGGCCACGGCGGCGACGACGACCACGTCGAGTGCCCGGTTGCTGCCGTTGCTGGCCAGCACCGCGATCAGCACCCCCATGATCACCGCCAGACCCGCGATGGTGACACCGAAGTTGATCACGAAGGCGCCAAGGAAGAACCCTTCCTCCCGTTCGAAGGTGTAGTGGCACCTCGGGCACTGGTCTTTCAGGCGGAACCAACCCTGGTAGAGGTGGCCCGACCCGCACCGCGGGCAGCGCCGGCGCGCCCCTCGGGTCAGCATCTGGGGAACCGTGGCCACGCGGGCCACGTTAGGGCTGGCCGGAGCCAACCCGGAGGCCTACTGGCTGCGCTGGCGGTCGGGCTGGATCTGGAGGATGACCCGTTCGCTGGTAATAGGCATGCCGTAGGGCGCGCCGACGTACTTCTGGCTGAGCTCGTCGATGTGCGAGCGCGCCTCAGGGCCGGTGACCGTGCCCACGACCCGACCGCGGACCTCGGCGTAGTGGTACGGGTTGGCGGCGTCGAGGATGGTGACCGTCACCCGGGGGTCCTGCGAGATGTTCTTGTACTTCTGACGGTGGACCTCGGTGTTGATGAGCACGTGGTCGTCGTCGGCGTCAACCCACATGACATGGGTCATCGGCTGGCCGCCCGGCAGGATGGTGGTGAACGCGGCGTAGTTCTTGCCCGTCGCCAGCGTCTTTACGGTGTCGTCGATCATGGGGGCAAGGTAGCGCGACCCCGGCGAGGCGATTCCCGACGCTGACCGAGCGAGCGCCGAGGCCCCTCGCCCTCTGATGGCGGGCTAGCGGCCCCCGGGCGAATAGCGGCGCCGGCGCCACGGCGAGGCCAGCCATGGGGGTTGCCAGCCGGCGTCGGCGGCGTTGAGCGTGGTGCCGGGGGGCACGATCCGGTCGATGGCGTCGAGCACCTCGTCGTCCAGCACCACGTCGAGGGCGCCCAGCTGGTCCTCGAGGTGCTCCATGGTGCGGGGCCCGATGATGGCCGAGGTCACCGCCGGGTGCTCGAGCACGAAGGCCAGCGCCATGTGGATGAGGGAAATGCCGGCATCATCAGCGACCTGAGCCAGCTGGTCGGCCACGTCCAGCTTGCGCTGGTTCTCGGGCAGCGACAGGTCGTAGCGGCGAGGGATGCGGCTGGCCCGGCCGCTCGACGGCGCGTCCTGGCCCTTCCGGTAGCGGCCGGAAAGCCACCCCCCGGCCAGGGGGCTCCACGGGATGACGCCCATGCCCGCCTGCTGGCACACCGGCAGCACGTCGGCCTCGATGCCCCGGACCAGGATCGAGTACGGCGGCTGCTCACACACGAAGCGCTCCCGGTTCCGGCGCTCGGCCACCCACTGGGCCTCCACGATGGCATGGGCGGGAAATGTGGAGCTCCCCAGGTACCGGACCTTTCCCGCCCGTACCAGGTCGGTGAGGGCCCCGAGGGTCTCGTCGATGTCGGTGAAGGGGTCGGGGCGGTGGATCTGGTAGATGTCGATCCAGTCGGTGCCCAGGCGGCGCAGCGAGTTGTCGCACTCCTGGATGATCCAGCGCCGGGAGTTGCCCTGGTGGTTGGGGTCCTCGCCCATGGCGGCGTGGCACTTGGTGGCCAGCACCACCTCCTGGCGCCGGCCCGCCAGGGCCTTGGCGACGATCTGCTCGGACTCGCCGCCGGAATACACGTCGGCGGTGTCGATGAAGTTGATGCCGGCGTCGAGCGCCCGGTTGATGATGCGCACCGAGTCCTCGTGGTCAGGGTTGCCCCAGGCCCCGAACATCATGGCGCCGAGGCAGAAGGGGCTGACCTTGAGGCCGGTGCGGCCCAGGGTGCGGTGTTCCATAAAGGCGACGCTACGCGCGCCCCGGGGTGACGCTCACCACCCCCGGTACGGTGTTGGCCGGGCGGGGCGGGGCCTTTTCCCATCCTTGCCGGGAGGAACCGATGAAGCTGGCCGTCCCCCTCAACTACGCCGCCGATTTCAAAGAGGCCGCCGACCAGGCGGTGGCCTTCGAGAAGGCGGGTGCCGACATCGTCTGGGTGGCCGAGGCCTACGGCTTCGACGCCGTCAGCCAGATGGGCTACCTGGCGGCCCGCACCGAGACCATCCAGATCGGTTCGGGGATCCTTCCCATCTACAGCCGCACGCCGGCGCTCCTGGCCCAGACCGCGGCGGGCGTCGACGCCCTGTCCGGCGGCCGGGCCATCCTCGGCCTCGGCGCCTCCGGTCCCCAGGTGATCGAGGGCTGGCACGGCGTCGCCTACGACAAGCCGCTGGAGCGGACCCGGGAGATCATCGGCATCTGCCGGCGGGTGTGGCGGCGCGAGGTGCTGACCAACGACGGCCTGTACCGGCTGCCGCTGCCGCCCGGGCAGGGGAGCGGGTTGGGCAAGCCGCTGAAGCTGCTGAGCCACCCCGTGAGGCCGTCGATCCCCATCTGGGTGGCATCTCTCGGCCCGAAGAACGTGACCATGACCGCCGAGATTGCTGACGGATGGCTGCCGACGCTGTTCGTTCCCGAGCTGGCGGCCGGGGTGTGGGGCGACGCCCTCGCGGCCGGGGCGGCCCGGCGGTCGCGGGACCTTGAGCCGCTGGAAATCTGCGCGGGCGGGATGGTGGCGGTCGGCGAGGGGTTGGAGGGCGTGCGGGACTTCGCGCGGCCGATGGTCGCCCTCTATGTCGGCGGCATGGGCGCCCGCGGCCGCAACTTCTACAACTCGCTGGTCCAGCGCTACGGCTTCGAGGCCGAGGCGGCAACCGTCCAGGACCTGTACCTCGAGGGCAAGAAGCAGGAGGCGGCGGCCGCCCTGCCCGCAGAACTGTTGGAAAAGACCTCGCTGGTCGGCCCCGAGAGCTATGTGAAGGAGAGGATCGCGGCGTTCGAGGAGGCTGGCGTCACCGTGCTCAACGTCATCCCCGTGGACGCCGAACCGGCGCGACTCCTCAGCAGGCTGAAGGAGTGGATGAGCTGAGCCCAACGCGGAAGACGGACCTCCCGAGCTGACTGGGTCGAAGGGCCGGGCTCAGATCACAGAATCACGTTGCCCCGGATGGCCAGCGCCACCAGGTGGGGCCGGTTCTTGGCCTTCAACTGCTCGAACAGCCGCTGGATGACGTTCTTGATGGTCGGCTCGGAATACGCAAGGCGGCTGGCGATCTCGCCGGTGTCGTAGCCATCGGAGAGCAGCCGGAGGACCTCCCGGTCGCGCTCGCTCACGCCCAACCCACGCTCGGTTTGGAGGCGGTCCGCGATGAGGTCGGCGGGAACTCGAAGCCGGGCGTCGTCGTCGGGAACCACGATGATTGGTCCGTCACCGCGGACCGCCTTCTGGATGGCCCACGCCAGCCGCTCGCAGTCGGCCATGGCGCGAGGAAGGATGGCGTTGGCGCCGGCGTCGGTGGCCCAGGCGGCGACCCCGGGGGCGACGGTAGTGGCAATTACGACGATCCGAGACTCGCTGCGCCGGTGGACCGCCCGGATCCATCCGATGACCTCGTCGTCGATGCAATCCGCCACGACAACGGTGATGTCGGGCTGGCGGCCTGACGAGAAGGGGGTCACGGTGACTCCAGCTACGTCGGTCAGCTGCCGCTCGACGCCGGCCCGCAAGATCGGATCCTTGGCCACGACCACCACCGAGGGGCGCAGAGCGAAGGCGTTGGGGACCTCGGCCAGCAAAACGGACATGTAGGGTCACCTCCGTAGACGTTTACTACGTATACAGAGCGACGAATTCCGTGCCTGATACCAGATTTTGGGGTTTGTCTCTGGAGTCCTTGGCTTGGCTTGGGTCAGACGGGCGCCGCTCAGGCCTGGCGGCTGGCCTCGATGATCGCCTCGGCCTCGGCGCGGCCCCGCCACCCGTGGGTGGCGACGCCTTTGCCAGGTTCCAGCTGCTTGTAGATGGCGAAGAAGTGGGCGATCTCGTCCAGTTCGAAGGAAGGTAGGTCATCGAGCTCGACGATCGACCCCGCCCGGGGATCGCTGGCGGCCACGCTCAGAACCTTGGCGTCGTCGCCGTGCTCGTCGCTCATGATGAACACGCCGACGGGGCGGGCCCGGATGTGGCAGCCCGGAAAAGTGGGCTCGTCCAGGCGTACCAGCACGTCCAGCGGGTCCCCGTCGGCGCCCAAGGTCTTTGGGATGAACCCGTAGTCGGTCGGGTAGCGGGTGGCAGTGAACAGCATCCGATCGAGCCACAGGATGCCGGTGTCGGGGTCCATCTCGTATTTGTTGCGGGTGCCTTTCGGGATCTCGACGACGACTTCGATTTCCATCCGGCAAAGGTTACCGGCGGGCGGGGACGATCTCGGCGGTCGGGTCGGCCGCTCTGTCCTTCCCCGGGCGACCCGGTGGCGCCAGTCTCTCCGTGCGCCCTAGCAGTGGGAAAAGCCGTAGGCGCCGACCTGTTGCACGGCCAGTTGATACCCCGGGTTCGCCCAGGTCTGGGCAAAATCGGCGACGTTGATCGGGTTGGCGCTCAAGTCGGTGACAATGCGCTGATTGGTCTGCACCACCAGGTTTACCGACGGCAGGATGGCGCTCGGGGCGTCGCGCTGGAAATGGCTGTCCAGGTCCTTGATGGCGGCGACGGTGGTCGCCCCCGCCTGCTGCACCATGCGTTGGAAGACCGTCAACAGGGTCTGCCAGTCCCGGCAGAAGGCAGCCATGTCGCCGGCCTGGACGGTGTTTGGCGCAGTGATGACGGGGCTGACCCCGGGTGCGCCCGCTCCCGAGGCGGCGCGCCCGACGGCCAGCTCGGTCCCCGGCGGGGCCGACAGCCCGAGATAGACGCCCGGACCGCCCTGGGCTCCGCAGGCCGCGGCTACCAACGCGGCGACCACCGCGGCGGCGCAGAAGGCGACACGTCGGTTCAACCGCACCGGGCGAGCGTACCGGCCGAGTCGCGTTGGCACCCGGACCCGCCCGGCCTCGGATGGGCTCGACCGCTGGTGGTCCGGTTCGACTAGAGCTCGTCGAGCAGCTGATGCTGGGCCGCGTTGCGCTCGGCCCGGATGTTGTTGCGCCGTTTCCAGAAGGTCGTCTTCCAGACCTTGAATCCCGCGCGTTGCTCGGGGTGACGGGCGGGCGCCGGCCGCGGCGTGGTGTGCCGGCCGACGTCGTGGGGGACGACCGGCAGGACCGCCCCGTCCAGGGCGTCCTCGTCGCGGACCATCACCTGCATCTGGACGTGGGCCGCGTGCCGCGCTTGGCGGGCGCTCATGCGCCTCTTGAGCGTGGCGTCATACATTGCGGCGTCTCGGGATTGGCTCATACAGCCGACCTCCGTTTCTCCACCTGGTTCAGGTAGCCCCCATCGTGCCATGCCGGGACCCAGAGCGGGGTGACGATTCGGTTTCTTCGCCCGGTGAGCTCCCTTTTGGCTTCGGCCGGTGGGAGCCCTCTTCGGCGATGAACACGGTCCGCCGGTAGTACGCCAGCTCCGCCACGCTCTCCCGGACGTCCTCCATGGCCCGGTGCCCACCCGCCTTCTTGGGCGCCGCCGCGTAGACCGCCGGGTGCCAGCGCCGGGCAAGCTCCTTAACGGTCGAGACATCGACACAGCGGTAATGAAGAAAGTCGTCCACTTGGGGCAGGTGGACGGCGAGGAACCGCCGGTCGGTCCCGATCGAGTTGCCGCACAATGGCACGCTGCGCGGCTCGCGGATGTGGTGGCGAAGGAACTCCAGCGTGGCCTGGCCGGCGTCGGCCAGTGTGAGCGTGGACTCTCCAATGGCGGCCAGCAGGCCGGAGCGGGTGTGCATGGTTCGCACCACGTCGCTCATGGCAGCCACCGTCGCGGGGTCGGGCGCGATGACCAGGTCTGGGCCCTCGGCCACGATCTGAAGGTTGTCATCGGTCAGCAGCGTGGCGATCTCCACGATGGCATCCCGGGCGGGATCGAGGCCGGTCATCTCCAGGTCCATCCACGCCAGCATCAGGCGACCTTAGCCTTGGCCCCCGCCAAGGCCGTGGGAGCCGAAGTCGTGCCGGCCGGCCGGGGGGCGGTTGGGAGATACCGAGGCGGCGAAAGTGTGGCCGCCTGTAGCTTGTCCTCCGATGCTGGAGGTGCCCCTCGTCCGCCTCGACCCGGACCTCGCGGTGCCGTCCTACGCCCGTCCCGGCGATGCCGGTGCCGACCTCATGGCCCGGGTGGCAGTGCTGCTCCGAGCCGGCGGCGGCCGGGCCCTGGTCCCGACAGGGGTGGCCGTCGCCATCCCCGACGGCTACGCCGGCTTCGTCCTGCCCCGCAGCGGCCTGGCCCTCCGCCACGGCGTCACGCTGCTGAACACCCCCGGCCTGATCGACGCCGGCTACCGCGACGAGCTTCGGGTCCTCTTGGTCAACCTCGACCCGACCGAGGACTACCAGGTGCAGCGAGGCGACCGCATCGCCCAACTTGTGGTCCAACGGGTCGAGGAAGCCGGTTTTGTTCCCGCTGAGGCGTTGGCTGCTTCGGCGCGGGGCCTGGGCGGATTCGGCCACACCGGGCGCTAGAGCCGCCATGCCCGAACTGCCCGAGGTGGAGGCCCTGGCCCTGTTCTTGGCCGAGCACACCCGGGGGACGATGGTAAAGCGGGCTGACCTGGCCACGTTCTCGGCGCTCAAGACCTTCGACCCGCCCCTCGACGCCATCGTGGGCCGCACCATCGCCGGTACCCACCGCTGGGGCAAGTACCTCGGCGTCGACCTCGATGGGCTGTGGTTGATCATGCACCTCGCCCGCGGTGGCTGGGTCCACTGGCGCGACCAGGTCCCTCCCGCCCGGCCCAAGCTGGGAAAAGGGCCCCTCGCGGTGCGGGTCACGCTCGACTCCGGGGCCGGCTTCGACGTGACCGAGCAGGGCACCGAGAAGCACCTCGCCCTCTGGGTTGTGACCACCCCCGACGCGGTTGAGGGAATCGCACGCCTCGGGCCGGACCCGCTGACGCCCGGCTTCGACGTCGAGGCCCTGCGGTCGGTCCTCCGGGGGAGGCCCGGCCACTTGAAGACCGTCCTCACCGACCAATCGGTGCTGGCGGGGGTCGGCAACGCCTACTCCGACGAGGCGCTGCACTTGGCCAAGCTCTCGCCCTACAAGCCGGCCGGAAGGCTCACCGATGCTGAGGTGGACCGGCTGCACCAGGCGCTGGTCGGCGTGCTGGGCAAGGCCGCGGCCCGCTCGACGGGGCTGCCCGCCTCGGGTCTGAAGTCTGACAAGAAGACCAACCTGCGGGTCCACGGCCGGGCCGGCCAGGTCTGCCCCGAGTGCGGCGACACCATCCGCGAGGTCTTCTACGTCACCAAGTCGTTCCAGTACTGCCCGACCTGCCAGACCGGCGGCAAGCCGCTCGCCGACCGGCGCCTGTCGCGCCTGCTCAAGTAACGGGAGGCCCGGCCGGAGGGCCCTGCTAGGGTTGTGCCCCGCTGCGGACGTGGCTCAGTTGGTAGAGCACGACCTTGCCAAGGTCGGGGTCGCGGGTTCGAATCCCGTCGTCCGCTCGAGTTCGGATCGAGCAATGGTCAGGGCCGCTGGATCAGCTCATCGTGCGGACCCGTCGTCGTAGGCTCCAAGCGATGGGCGCCACCATCGACCACGTCGGCATCCCTGCCACCGATCCCGAAGCGGCGGCCAGCTTCTTGGCCTGGGTGCTCGGCGAAGGGGTGGTGAGGGCCGACGGCCCGCCGGGCGATGGGGGCCGCGACATGTTCTCGCTGTTCCTCGACGGTTGGTCGCTCGCCTACGTGCGGGTACCGCAGCCGGCCCGGCAACACCTGGCCATCCGCGTCGGGGAGGGCACCTTCGATGCCGCCGTCGAACGCCTTACCGGGCGAGGCATTCCCTTCGGCAACGACCCCGAGAACCCGGCCAACGGTCACCGGGATGACCCGCTCGGCGGCGCCGGTCGGGCCTACTTCACCGACCCTGACGGTCACCTCTTCGAGCTGGTGGCCTCTTCCTGACCATTGGCCGACCGGGTGGTCAGGTCTCCTGGCGGAACCGGTAGATGGTGGTGACCGCCCACTTGCAGGGTGGCGGCGGGATGATCGCCACCCGCAGATCGCCGCTCCCGGCGTCATAGTCGATGCCCTCCACCTCGAAAGTCCCACGGCAGCGGCTTTGCAGCGGGAGCGCCCCGAGCGAGGTCACCTCACCGGTCGTCGTGGTCCCGTCGAGCGGCGCCGGCAGGTCGACCTGGAGCAGCTGGCGCGCCGTGGGCCACAGATCGGTGTCCGGGTCGTCGGTGGCGAACAGCAGCCGGGAAGGGCTGACGAACGTGGCACCTTGCACGTTGCGGACCGGGTGGTCGAGGTTGACCATCCCCGCCAGGGCCACGCTGCCGCCCTTTTGGGGTGTCGCCGAGTTGAGAATGGGGGTCGGGAACATCAGGATCCGCCGCATCTCGTCCCATTCCCCGGACAACATCCACTGCCCGTCGGGGGAGACGGCTGCGTAGGAGTTGTTCATCCGCTCATCGCCCTCCAACGGATGCTCGTACTCGTAGGCCTCGCCCTGCGGGGTGGTGACCCGGAACATCTTGGTGCCGATGCCGGCGGGCCCCTGGTAGCAGTCGAAAACGTACCCCTGCCGTGAGTCGGGATCACCGATGTGACCCCAACCCCGGGCGCGGACCGAACGGGGGATCGACAGGTCGCCCCGGTACACCACTTTTGACGTTCCCCCGGGAAGGCCGACGGTGGCCATCCCCTCGCCGGACAGATTCGCGAACCGGAAGGAACGATCCACCAGCCGCCACGATCCGAGGACCATTTGCACCGACCGCATCATGCCCCGTCAGGGCAGCTTATGGAAGGCCCCGTCCCAGGTGCCGCACCTCGTCGACGAACGGCGACGACACCCGCGCCACCGCCCGGTCGACCCCCAGCGGCCCCAGCCGGGCGGCGGTGCGGGCGGTGATCGACGTGGACACGGTGACCACGAACTCGGACTCCGGTGCCCACCCCGCCGCCGCCCGGGCACGCCGGGAGACGTCGAGCAGCCCGGACAGTCCCGGCCCGTCAGGCAGGTTGATGCCGTCGGCCACCCGCCCGGCAAGTTCCGCCATCTTCGGGCCAAACCCGGCGACGATCACCGGCGGTGGCGGCTCGGGGCGCAGGAACCCGCTGGCGACACCGGCGCCACCTGACCACAGCGCCCGAAGCGTGGCGATGGTGTCGGCCACGGCCGCCCGCCGCTGCGGGTCGGAGCCGACGCTGCGCCCGAGGGCCACCTGTTCGGCTGCGTAGGGAGTGCCCGGGCCACCCCCGGCGCCGAGGCCGAGGATCAGCCGCCCACCGCTGACCTCCTGGAGGGTGGCCGCCATGACCGCCAGGGTCCCGGGGTCCCGGTTGGCGACGTTGAGGACCATCGGCCCGATGGCGAGCCGGGGGACGGTGGCCGCGACCGCCGTCAGGGTCGTCCAGCACTCGAGCACCCGGGCCTGGCGGTGCACCGATCCGGCCAGGTGGTCGTACAGCCACACGCCGTCGAACCCGGCCTCCTCGGCGGCCAACGCCCCCCGGTGGACCTGGTCCCACGTGGCACCGAAGGGATCGAAGAGCAGGTCGAAGCGCACGTCTCAGCCGCCCGTCGTCCGCCACGCCCCGGCGCCGGCGACCCCGGGCATCGCCGGGGCGGTCACCGGGGGTCTTCCCGGTCGAGGTTCCAATGGCGGACCACCGAGCAGGTCCAGTTGTCTTCGTCGGGCCGCTGGGTCAGCTGGAAGCGGCTGATCGTGCGCTGCCCGCCCTCGTGGTCGCCGTAAAGAAGGTTGATGCCCATGCCGCGGTGGGCCTTGAGCGAGGCCACGATCTCCTCCCACCGGGGGAAGTCGGGTTCGTTGCGGATCGCGGCCTGCCAGAAGCTGACGTCTCCGGCCGGAACGTACAGGTCCCGGCCCTGGGGCCGGAAGCCCGCCGTGTCCGGACGGGTGATGGCCTGGCGGGACTGCTGGAACTGGGCCGGGGTGGTCGGGCCAAGCGGCGTCGGCTCCAGCTGCCAGCCGTGGATGACGGCCAGCCCGGCACCGACGTTGCGCAGCGATATGGCCAGGTACACGTTGTGGTCGACCTTGTCGATGACCCCACCGCCGCCGGGCACGGTGGCCCAGTGGTTGTCGCCCCAGCGGATGGTTTGGGCCGGGTCGTCGGGGCGGGAGGCGAACAGTACCGGCCGGAGCCCCGCCTGCAAGGACCGCTCGGCGCTTCGGGCTGTGCGGTTGGAGGATCGCACCGACGAGAAGGTGGCCACCGCCAGGACCAACGTGCCGCCCGCGGTGGCCAGGTTGGCGATCGTGCCCCAGTCGACCATGGCGGCCACACGCTACCGGCGACTCTCGGTAGCGGTGGCCACGGCTCTACCGCCTCTTGGCGGTCGTCTACCGCATCGTGGATCGGCACCTCGACCACCGCGAGCGGCCCCCGGGAGAATGCGCCCTCAGCGGTGCGGGTAGAACCGTTGGGTGTCCACTTCACTGGCAAACCGGCCCGTCCTGACGACGTTGGATCGAGTTGGCGCCGGGGTAACGGTAGGCGCTCTCGTGGCGGCAGTGATCTCGACCGGGGCACGAAACTTGATTGAGCGTGCCCCCGCGCTGCGGGCCGACACCGGCGTCGAGGACGTGCATCAAGCGAGGGTCGAGGCCCGTCGGTTCCGGTCTCGCATGCGAGCGTTGCGCCCGCTGCTCGACCGCGCCTGGCTGGTCGAGGTCGACGCCGATCTGAAGTGGTTCGGCGACGCCCTGGGGGCGGTGCGCGACGCCGACGTGCTGTCCGCCGAGCTGGAGAAGCTGGCCGCCGGGTTGCCGGCGCTTGACTCCTACGCCGGGCGGGAATTGCTCGGCGGCTTGGTGGTCGAGCGGGAGGCGGCCCGCTCGGCGCTGGTGGCGGCGATGGAGTCCACCCGGTACCGGGACCTGGTGGACCGATTGCTCACCGCCGCCGCCGCCCCGCCCCTGCGCGACGCCCGGTCCGGCGGCGAGCCGGCGGCGCCGGTCCTGCCCTGGCTGCTGGCCAAGCGGTGGCGAGGTTTGCGACGCAACGTGGCCGCGACCAAAGCCGACCCGTCCAACGCCGCCCTCCACGAGGTTCGCAAGGAGGCCAAGAAGCTGCGGTACGCGGCCGAGATGGGCGAAGCGGTTGTCGGTGACCCGGCGCATCGCGTGGTGAAGGCGAGCCGCCGGATCCAGCAGATCCTGGGCGAGGTTCACGACGCCGCAATTGCCGAGACGTGGTTGCGCAACCGGGCGCTGGAGCTGGACAGCCTGGCCGTGGCGGTGGCCGCGGGCGAGCTGATCGACCGGGAGCGGGCCCGCTACCTCGAAGCCCGCGGGCGCTGGCCGAAGGCGTGGAAAAAGGCCCGGCGCCAATGCCCGAAGGCGGCGCTCATCTCGTCGTAAGGCCGCCAGCGGACCGATAGAGCGCCGCCACGGCCACAATGTCCTCGTCGCCGAGCCCGGAGGCCGCGGCGTCGAGGTAGCGCTGCCGGGCGCAAGCGGTCAGCGGCAACTCGCCGTCGGCCGCGACGACAGCGTCGACTGCGAGCCCGGCGTCCTTGGCGCCGAGAGATGCGGTCCACCACGGGTCCAAGGTGCCGGTGAGGATGCCTTCGAAGCGGTTCTTCAGCCCGGGGGCGACCAGCGAGCTCGGCCCGAGAAGCCCTCGGACCTGGTCGTCGGTCAGGCCCGCTGATCGGCAGACCGTGACCGACTCGGCCACCGCCACGATGCCGTCCAGCAGCAAGAGGTTGAGCGCCAACTTGGCGGTGCTGGCCTGCGTGGGCTTGTCAAAACGGTGAACGACGGCGGCGAGCGATCCCAGCACCGGATCGAGGAGGGCGGCCACCTCGGGTGTGCCGCCGACCAGGTATCCAGCGTCGCCCCCGGCCACCGCGGCGGGGCTCCCGAGGATGGGCATGGCGGCGAAGCGCGGGAACTCTTGATCGAGGCGCCGGCTGAGGGCCGGCGAGATGGTCGACGAGTCGGCGTACACCGCGCCATCACCGATCGACTGGCGGACCCCGCCGTCGCCGAGTGCGGTGGCCGCCACCGCAGGGTCATCAGCCAGGCAGGTAATTACTACCTCGGCGCCGACCGAGGCGGCGGCGACAGAGTCCGCCTCCCGGGCGCCCCGGGCCACGAGATCGCCTGCCCGCCCGGCGGTGCGATTCCAGATGGTCACCTCGTGGCCCCCGTCCAGCAAGCGCCCGGCCACCGCGTGGCCCATCCGGCCCATGCCCAAAACCGCAATCCGCATGGAGAAGCTCCTTTTCGATCGGCTGCGTTTTTCCAACGCCGCTTGTACCCGACGGCGCCCGAGGCGCACCATCGCAGGCGGCGCGGCGCCGCCAAACGCTCCACGTGGCGACTCCGACCCGAGGTCTGCTTGGCTCTAGGGTGAGCCCAAGACCCCGGGCATCAAGGAGGCGCCATGGCCAATTCGCCCAACCCCACGACGGTAAAGGCGACGGCGGCACTGGCCGGCGTCATTTCTCTGCTGGTCCTGATCCAGGCGGTCACCGGGGGCCTGGTAGCCCGGGAGAGCAACCGGAAGGGCGTCGTGAATGGCCACAGCGGGATCGCGTACCTGGTGGCGGTGCTGGCTGTCGGCCTGGTGGTGGTCGCCGTCGCGATGTGGCGAGACCGAGCCGGCTACCAGGTGGTGATCGGCGAGTCGGTGGCGTTGTTGGTATGCGTCATCATCCAGATCGGCATTGGCATGAAGATCGGGAATCTCCCGGTCAAGGGCGGGGACCACCCGGGCCTGCTGGCGATCCACATCCCCTTGGCGCTGATCATCTTCGGGCTGACACTGCATTTGCAGACCTACGTCACCAACCTGAGGCGCCAGGCCTGAGCTCCGAGGAACCGGCGGCCGGTGCCGGCGGCGCGCCTGCGGCCGAGGTCGGCCGGGTTCGCCGGGTGCCACCGCCGTTCCGGGTGGTGACCGTCCGCCGCCGAGGGGCCATGACGCCCCGGCTGGTCCGCCTCACGCTGGGTGGCCCCGAGCTGGCCGGCCTTGTGGTGGACGAGCCAGCGGCCAGCGTGCGGCTACTGCTCCCGGCGCCGGACGCCGCCGGGGTGCTGGAGATGCCAGTGTGGAACGGCAACGTGTTTCTCCTGTCCGACGGGCGCAGGGCGCCGATACGGACCTTTACGCCGCTCCGGCTGGACCGTGACGCCCTGGAGTTGCAGCTGGAGATCGTCATCCACGGCGCCGGGCTCGCCTCGAGCTGGGCGGCCGGGGCCCGACCCGGCGACCAAGCCGCCCTTTCGGGGCCGGCTCGGGGTTACGCGGTTGACCCAGCGGTGCGCCAATGGCTTCTCGCGGGCGACGAGACCGCCCTGCCTGCCATTGGTCAACTGCTGGCCGCCATGCCTGCCACCGCCTCGGTCGAAGTCCACGTAGAAGTGGCCGAGCCGGCAGCGGTGGCACCGGCTTTGCTCGGCCACGCGCCTCCCGATGCCCGGGTCGAGTGGCACGTCCGGGCCGAGGGCGCATCGGTCGGCGACGGCTTTGTGGGGGCCGTCGTGGAAGCCGCGGGCCGCCTGGCAGCCGACACCCGGATGTGGGTCGCCGGTGAGGCGGCGGCGGTACAGCGGGTTCGGCGCCACCTGTTCCAGGAGCGGGGCCTGCCTCGCAGCCAGGCCGCGGTGCGGGGCTACTGGAAGCACGGGCGCAGCGGCGACGCGGACTCGGCGGGGGATACCTGAGGGGTTTGGCGGGATCGAAGGCGGGGTCGTGTCAGCCCTCGATCGTGACTTTGAGATTGGGCGGCCGAGCGAGGAAGCGCAGCACGTCGTTCCCATCGACCAACAAGGCGTCGAGCGATCGCGGGGCCACCGGCTCGAGCGGGCGGATCGTCAGGCCTTTGGTGGTTACCGACCAGGTGGCAACAGCCCGGCCGCCGACTAGGGCGAAGGGCCGGAAGATGCCGTTGGTGGTGACCAGCCCATGGTGCTCGCCGATCCAATCCGAGCGCGACGCCCAGCCGAGCAGCAAAGGGTCGAAGGCGCCGTGGAGTCGGGGAGGCGGGAGGGCGGCGCCTTTTCCCACCTCCTCATCGACCGACGCCAAGGTGACCAACCGATCCACCCCCGGGAAGGCCACCACCTCTTCGGCCACGCCGGCCATGGCGGTGCGGGCGTCGCCCAGGGTGATGCCGGCCCACTTGGCCAGGTCCTCCGGCCCGGCCGGGCTGTGCCCGGTCAGGTAGCGACGGGCCAGCCGGGCCAGCTCCTCGGCCCGCGGGCGTGGCTCGGGCGGATCGCCGAGCCAGTCGACGACGGACACGAAGGCCTGCTGGCGCCCCCGCATGGGGCCCCGCACGATGCGACCCGCCAGGGTGGCCGCCACCAAGACATGGACCACCGCCTGGCCGGCAGTGGGCACGCCGGCATCGTCGAGCCGGGCGGTCAAATCGGGCCGGGTCAACGGCCCGTCGGTAGCGACGGCCTCGGAGACGACCTCGACACCGCGGGCGGCCTGCGCCGGGGTGACGCCTTCTTGGTCCAGCCGGCGCCGGTTCTGGGTGGCCAGCTGGGGTGTTGTCAGGCGGTGGAGCCACCAGTAGTCCTCGGCCCCGATCAGGTGCAGGGTGCCCCGGTTGACCCAGGTCACGATGAGGGACCGGCTGTTCAGCGCGGCGTCGACGTCGGCGGCGTGCAGGCCGGCCGATCGGGAGCGCACCGTGAGGCGGGCACCGGCGGGGTCTTGGGCTTGTACTGCGAGTAAGCGACGAACCACCTCCTCGGCGCCGGTGGCGGGGGGGCCGGTGAGGAGCTGGGATCGGAGGCGGGCGGCTACGAGCGCGGCGTGGGCCGGGACCATTCGGTCCTAGAGGGCGGGGTGCTCGGGGTGCTCGCGGTCGGCGGCGGCGACGCGGTCGTCGGGGCCGTCGGGGTCGTCGGGGCCTGCCCGACGCCCGGTCCCCGCCAGGAACGAGGCGACAGCCGGATTCCGGTCCAGCTGTTCCAGGTCGCCATCGGTGGGCAGCTGCGGGCGGTCACGATCCTGGTCGACGATGCAGACGAACCCCAGCGGCTCGTCCGAGGCGGCCCGAAACTGGTGCCACTGCCATGGTCCCACCTCGATCAGGTCGTGCGGCAAGAGGTCGAGGACCTCTTCGCCGACCAGGCAGCGGCCGCGGCCACGCAGCACGATGACAGCATGAGCGTGGCCGTGACGTTCCAGCGTGGTGTGGCCTCCGGGACCGACATCGAAGAACCGCACCTGGCTGGCCAGGTGGTTCCCGTCAAAGAGGACCTGGCGGGTCAGGTCCCGAAAGGTCCCCGGGTGACCCGTTTCGGGGTCCGGCTTGTAGGCCAGAACCTCGACGCCCTCCCAGGTGAAGCTGCCGTCGGCTCGGCGCCGGTGGGCAGTCACGACCCGTGGACGGCGGCGACGAAGCGCCGGGCCCGGGCCGCGACGTCGGTGCTGCGCAGCAGGTCGCCACTGATCAGCAGCATGACGTCGGGTCCATAGAACTCCAGCATCTCACCGACCCGCTCGACCGGCATCCCCCCGGCGGGCACGGGCACCGCGGGTTTGAAAATGCCCCAGCGGGCCCGGGCGGCCTCAGCGATCCCGAGGCAATCTGGGCGTGAGAACGCGAAGCGACCGCCGTGGTTGGGGTAGATCACGGCGTCGGCGCCGTAGAGGCGGAACAGCCGTCCGAACAGCAGTCGGGGCGACATCCGGGCGGTGCCCGCGAACGCGGGATGGCCCAGGAACACGAGGTCTGGGTTGTCTTCGACGAGCTCCGCGAACGCCGGCAACCCGTACAGGGCGGGCGCCATCAGCACCGCCCGCACGCCTTCGCCCTTGGCGATGGCCAGCTGGCGCGCCACCCGTCGGGGCCCGCCGACAAGACTCGGGACGTACAGCGTTGGCGATCCGGTCGCCGCGACCGCCCGCTGGCAGGCGGCCACCCGCTCCGCGAACGGCGCCGTTGCCTGGTCGGCCAGTCCGTGGTCGTCCTTGACGGCGTCGATGCCGGCTTCGGCGAAGGTGTGGCACAGGTGGGCCAACTCGGCGCTGGGGGCGCCTTGGGGCTTGAGGGCGGTGCACGTCAGCGCCCGCGTGTGAGCGCCGGTGAGCTTCCGCAACCCCTCCAAACCGTGGTTGGGACCGGCGAAGGCTGCCAGGACCGAGTCAGGAAGGTCGACGTCAACCAGCTGAACGTCGGACTGGAGGGACACGTTGCCGAATAGCATGCTCAGCAACTGGGCTGGGTTGGTGCCTACGGTCACTGCGGCCAGGGCGATCACCACGTCGTAGAAGGCGTTGGGCTCGGCGTTGGGCTCGGCGCTGGGCTCGGCGCTGGTGGCCGAGATGGCTTCCACCCGGCCCGCGACATGGTCCTTGACCCACCGGTTGGCGACGGCTTCCAGCGACATCTCGATGCTCTGTTCGAGGGCGATGGCGCGGGCCCGGGCCTCGATCTCGCCGGCCGGGGCCGACACTCGATAGGTGACCCTGAGCCACTCTTCCACGGCCAGATTCGATCACAACCGGCTGCGCTGGCGGTGGTGGGCCGGCCCCATTGCCCGGGGCGGGAGGCCTGACCTGGGCGGCGGGGGTCGGCTGAGGGAGTGTGCTGGGGTCAGCTGAGCGGGTGCGCCGGCGCCAGGACCGAGGGATCGAGATCCGCCAGCCGGGCCCCGGCCCGCAGGAGCACCCAGCCGGCACCCGTGCGCAGCGGAGCCCGACGAGGCTTCGGGAAGCGGTCTCGCTGCCAGTCGCGCGCTGCTGCTTGTGCCACCTGACGCTGGCGGTCCTGCATGATCAGTTCCATCACCAACGGGTTCGTCATGGCATTAGCATCCCAAACTACCCGGACAGAATCGGTCCGCATTTAGTGAAAGAATCACATTCGTGGCATCTGCGTCCGGCCGGCTCCTGGAGGTCCTCTCGCTGCTTCAGCAGCGACCGCATTGGAGCTCCTCGGAGCTCGCCGACCGTCTGGCGGTCACCGAGCGGACGGTGCGCCGGGACGTGACCCGGCTTCGCGAGTTGGGCTACCCGGTGGTCGCTGATGCCGGCCGGTCGGGCGGTTACGAACTCGGGCGTGGGGGCGCGCTGCCGCCATTGCTCCTGACCGAGGACGAAACCGTCGCCGTGGCCATCGGCCTGCGGGCCGCAGCCCGCAGCGGGGTAGCGGGCTACGACGAGGCGGCGGTGGCGGCGCTGGCCAAGCTGGAGCCGATCCTGCCGGCGGCGGTGCGGGAACGGGTCCTGGCGCTCAATGCGACCACGGTGCTGTCCGGCCGGGACGGCCCGCTGGTCGACCCGGAGCTGCTTCTCACCGTCGCGCAGGGATGCCGGCGCCCCGAGCGGATCCGCTTTGCCTATCGGGACGGCGGCGGCAACCTCAGTGAGCGCCGGGTCGAGCCTCACGGCTTGGTCAACGTGGAGCGGCGCTGGTACCTGGTTGCCAAGGATCTGGACCGCCAAGCGTGGCGTACCTTCCGCCTCGACCGGATGAGCGATGTCATCCTCACCGGGCACCGCTTCGTACCGCCCGAGGGTGCCGACGTACCCGATGCCGGCGTCATGGTTGCCAACGGGCTGGCCCGGGCGACCTACACCTGGCAGGCCGAGGTGGTGCTGACGACCGATCTGGCGACCGCCCGGAGCGAGATCTCGCCGACCGTCGGGAGCGTCGAGGAGGTCGAGGGCGAGGTCATCCTGCGCCTCGGTGCCAACGAGGTCGACTGGCTGGCCCGGTACGTGGCGGGACTGCCGTTCGGCGCGTCAGTGCGTTCACCTCCCGAGGTCCGGGTCGCGGTTCGCGACCTGGGGAGGCGGCTGCAGGAGGACCACCGCACCCGGGCCCGGCGGCCCACTTCGTGATGCTCTAACCCGGGCCCGCTTCTAGGGGTCGTTCCCCGAACTGCCGGGGACGACGGGGTGGACCTGAAGTTGGCAGATCAACTGGGGAGACAGCAGCTGGACGGCATGGGTCTCGTTGGGCGGCGTGATCGAGAGGGTGGTGTACGGCTGGCAGGAGATGCCCTGGGTGGGCGACAAGCCCTCGTAGAAGGCCGATGCCGTCTGTCCTGTTTCCAGGACGAAGGTCGGTTCGCCGACACCGTTTCCAAGCCCGCCGAGGGAGCCGCTCGGGGTCTGGTCGGCGACCGCCACGATGGCTCCCTTGGCGTCCTCGCCGTCGATGATGGGGTAGCCGTGGAAGAAGCAGTGGGGCCCGTTGTTCTCGAACAGGATCACATAGCCGAAGTGGCTGAGGCCGCTCTGGCCGCCGCCCACTGAGATCGCAAGGTCGTCCGTCGTGCAGTTGAGCGTTTGCACGATAGGTGGCGTCGTGGTGGCGGTCGTCGCCGAGCCCGGAGGCCGTAACGTGATCCTCGTCGTTGTCGTCGCGGACGTCGTGGTGCTCGTGGTGGACGAGGTGGTGGTCGTCGCGGTGTCACTGGTCGGCACGGCGGTGGTCGTGGACGAAATGGCCCGAGTGCCCGGTCCCGAGCAGGCCGCTAGTGCCAGCAGCGCCGACGCCACCACGAGGACCGCATGCGGCCACTGCCGGCGCCGGCCTCGCTGGTAGGGGGACGACGGGGACCTCATGCCATGTCCAGAGTGCCAAACCGCCACCCGTGGATGCCGACAACCCCGTTTTCTCTTTGCGCCACGGTCTGGCAGTGCCGTCCCGGGGAAGGTATGCATACCGATATGGCCCTCACCCGGTTGGTACACGACGTCCGCCAAGTCGCATTCGGAGACCGGACGTCCTTCGCAGACGGTGTCCTGACCGTTGCCGCCGGCGAGGCGGCGCGGCTGGTCGATGACTCCGCCTTAGCCGACATCCGACTGTCTTGGACCTCGCCTGGGGAGTCGGTCCGGATCGTGAAGGTGCTCGACGCCGTCGAGCCTCGGACCAAGGGGCCGGGGGGCGCCGGCATCTTTCCGGGCTTCCTCGGACCGGCACGTCCCCAAGGGCTCGGCGAGACCCACGTGCTGCGCGGCGTGGCGGTGGTCAACGCCGGGTACCTGCCCCGGGCCCAGGAAGCGGTCGTAGATATGAGCGGCCCGGCGGCGCCGCTGTCGCCCTTCGGCGGCACGCACAACCTGGTGGTCGAGTTCAGCCCGGCGCCGGGCGCCGACTGGCGTGACGTCGATCTCGCTCTTCGGCGCGGCGCCCTGCGCGTCGCGGCCCGGCTGGCCGAGGCGGCCCTTGACGCCGAACCCGATCAGATCGACGAACTGCCGTCGCCCGCAGCCAGCCGCGGCGAGCGGCCACGGGTGGGGGCCATCACCAACCTCCAGACCCAGGGCCTTTTCAAGGACGTGTTCCTGTACGGGCGCAGCTTCGGCACTTCGATGCCGACGCTGCTCGACCCCGGTGAGCTTGACGACGGCGCCGTGGTGAGCGGCCAGTTCGGGCACCCGGCCCTGAAGAACCCCACCTTCATGCATCAGAACCACCCCGTGGTGGACGAATTGCGCCGGCGCCACGGCCACGACCTCGACTTCGCAGGTTTGGTGATTTCTCCCGAGCCAATCGAACAGGCAGCCAAAGAGATGGTGTCGGCGTTTGCTGCCCGGGTGTGCGCGGTTGCCGGGTTCGACGCGGCCATCGTGACCAAGGAGGGGGGAGGCAACGCCGACGCCGACATGGCCCTCAAGATGGATGCCCTCGCCGACCTCGGCATCGAGGGCATCGGGGTGTACGGGGAAATGGCTGGCGTCGATGGCACGGGACCCTCGATCGTGGTGGCACCGGAACGGGCCACGGGCATGGTGAGCACGGGCAACTACGACCATCGCTGGCAGCTGCCGGCGGTCGAGCGGGCGCTCGGCGGGGAGGAATTGGCGCTTCTCGGAGTGCCCGCCACCGATGCCTTTGAGGTGCCCACGGCGGTGCTCTACTGCGCCCTCAGCCCGCTGGGCTGGGGCCGGCTGACGGCTCGGGCTGACTGAGGGCTGGGGGAGGCCGACGGCTGGGGCCCAGGAGCGGCTCGGGCCGGGTAGCCCGCGCCTTCCCTGTGCGGCGGTGCGATAATCTCCGTTCTTCGCCGGCCCGGGGCGTTGGGTCGGACGCGGTGGATCTTGGAGGGGGACATGCGTCGACGGGGCACATCGGTACTACTCGCACTGACCCTGGTCATCCCGGCCCTGGTTGGGCTCACCCAGGCGCGAGCCTCGGCCGACGTGACCGTGCCGCCGGTGCTGACCGAGACGTTCCTTCCGTCGACGGTCGTGGTGGGGCAAACGACGACGGTGATCTTCACCGTCACCAATCCCAATGCCACGCAGAACCTGACTGGGGTGAACTTCACCGACATGCTGCCCCCGGGGCTGACGGTGGTCTCGCCCGGTGCCGTCGTCGTTCCCGCCACCGGATGTGAACTCTTTCCGAACGCCCCTATTGGCGGAAGCAGCATCAAGCTGTTGCCCAACTCCATTGTGGGCGCCGGCCTGTCCTGCGACTTCGAAGTGGCCGTCCAGGCAACCCAAGTGGGATCCCTGGTCAACACCACGGGGACGATCACCTCCGATGGGCCTGAAATCGGGAATGCCGCCACCGCCACCTTGAACGTGATCGAGTCGACCACGACCACCGTGACGGTGTCGCCCGCCCACCCGCGCTTCGGACAGCCGGTGACCTTCACCGCCACCGTGACGCCGGGCGGCAGCACCGGGCTGCATCCAACCGGGACGGTGAGCTTCTTCCTCAACGGCAGCACCACGTCTATCGCGGTGGTGCCGCTCAACTCGCGCGGGAAGGCCAAGTTCACCACCGCAGCCCTGCCCGAGGGGGTCAACACGGTGACCGCCATCTACAGCGGTGACATCAACTTCGGCCCGTCGGCGACCACGACCGAGGCCAGCACCACGGTGTCGTGCACCAGGACCATCACCGGTACCCACACCGGTTCGTTGACCCTCGGCCCGGGGTCGACGTGCATCGTGGACGCCACGATCAACGGCTCCATCGTGGTCCCCGCCGGGTCGTCGCTCGACCTGGAGGGTTCGAAGGTGACCGGTTCGGTCACCGCCACCGGGGGCACGCCGGCATTGCGCATGTGCGGCTCGTCGGCGTCCTCGGTGACCGTCGAGAACGCCAACGGCTTCGTGGTGGTCGGTGATCCCGGCGACGGGTGTGCACCCAACACCCTGAGCGGCTCACTGGTCCTCGTCGACAACGCCGGTGGCGTGCAGGCCATCGGCAACACCGTCGGTGGGACGGTCACCGCCACCGGCAACACCGGCGCCGGGCCGTTCCCCGACGACACTGGAGTGGATATCTCCGGCAACGGTCACTGAGGCCCCCGCCATGGCGACCGCGAGATCAGCGGACCTCAGGGCGTGGCTAGCGCGGCGCCCAGCGCTCAAGCAGCAGCTACCGCACCCGCAACTCGTGGTTTTCGAGGCCTCTTGGGTACGTTGAATCCATGGCCCGCATCGTCCACTACATCAACCAGTTCTTCGCCGGCGTAGGAGGCGAGGACGCCGCCGGGACCGGGCCTCAGCTGGTCGAGGGGCCGGCCGGCCCGGGCCGTCGCCTGGCCGAGCTGATCGGCCCCGAACACGAGATCATTGCGACCGTGTACTGCGGCGACGACGTGGCCGCGGGCCGGGCCTCTGAGATTGTGGCCCTGACCCAGTCCGCCAAGCCGGACATCTTGGCCGCCGGCCCCGCCTTCACCAGCGGCCGATATGGGTTGGCATGCGCCCGGGTGGCCGCCGCCGCTGCCGCCGAGGGCCTGATGGCGCTGGCCTCCATGCACGAGGACAACCCGGGACTCGACGAAGCCGCTCCCGCGGTGGTGGTAGCCAGTGGCGACGTGGCCCGCCGGATGGGACCGTCGCTCGAACGCTTGGCCGGCGCAATCCGCCTCCTGGCCGAGGGCAACGCGGTCACCGCCGACGACGGCCGCATCGGCAAGCTCGCCCGCCAGACCGTGATGGCCGATGTCCGAGCCGCCACCCGGGCCGTGGACCTGGCCCTGGCCCGCCTCGCCGGCGCCGGGCAGGCGAGCCAGCCCGGCCAGGCGAGCCAGGCGACGGAGATCCCCTTGCCCCGCTTCGACAAGGTGACCCCGGCAGCACCCATAGAAGATCCATCGACGGTGATGGTGGCCCTCGTGACCGAAGGCGGCCTGGTTCCCGACGCCAACCCCGACAGCCTTGAGTCGGCCCGGGCCACCAAGTGGCTGCGCTACCCGATCGACGGCCTGGACGGCATGGCGGTCGGGGAGTGGCGCTCGGTGCACGGTGGGTTCTCCACCGCCTGGGCCAACGACGACCCGAACCGCATTCTGCCCCTTGACGTAGCCCGGGAGATGGAAGGCGAAGGGGCGGTGGCCGGGCTGTTCGGTGAATACTTCGTCACCACCGGGAATGGCACGTCGGTCGCTAATGCCCGCCGCTTCGGCATCGAGTGGGCCGCCGACCTGCGCCATTCCGGCGCCCGGGCCGCCATCTTGACCTCGACGTGAGGCACAGGCACGCGTTGCGGGGCAACGCTGGCAAAGGAGCTGGAGCGGGCCGGTATTCCCACCGTCCTGCTGTGCAACCTGATCTCGATTGCGGAGCGGGTTGGGGCGCCGCGCATTGTGCCCACCCGCGGCATCCCCTATCCCACCGGCGATCCGTCGCTCGAACCCAAAGCCGAGCGCGCCTGGCGGCGGCGCCTGCTGGAGCGGGCCCTCGAGGCCCTGAGCACGACGGTGCACAAGCCGACGATCTTCGAGGTGGCCCCAGAAAACCCACGAGAGAACCCACAAACCCCCAAGAAAGACAAGGCGGGCTCCGTTGCCTGATGTCGTGATCTCCGGGGTCAGCCAGGTCCTGGCCCACGTGCCCTCGCTGGCCCGGCACGGGTCCAAGCCCCGGCGGGAGCTGTCGAAGAACGCCGAGGTGGCGGCCGCCTTCGAGCGGTCCTTGCGCAGCTTCGAGGACGCCCTGGCCTATCCCGCCAACCAGGCCTACCTCAACGCCGTGCATCCCCGGGACTTGCCGCCCCGCCCTTGGGCTCCGAGCGCTGCCAGCCCCGGCTCGGGCGGCCTGCCCGGTGCCAGCCGGTGGACGCCGGCGGGAGAAATCATGCCGGAGGCCGAGTTCCTCGGCTTGCTGGCGGCCATGGACCACTTCGGCCTTCTGACGCTCTCGCCCGGCGCCGCGGAACACGCCGCCAAGGCGCTCGGAGAACACCCGCTGGCCAAGCGCCTCGACCTCGACCGCCTCGAAACGGCCACCGGAGACGTCGCCCTCGAGGCCGCCAAGGCCGGCGCCTTGGAGATGATCAAAGACGCGGCGGCCTTCCAATGCGGTCAGTCGGACGACGAGTCGCTATCGGCGCACGTGATCCTCGACAACCTGGCGGCCAAGACGACCGCCGCGCTGGCCCTTCTGCACCTGCTGGAGCGCCAGGGCATCGACCCGGCGTCGATCGACTACGTCATCGGCTGCGGTGAGGAGGCCATCGGCGATCGCTACCAGCGCGGTGGGGGCAACCTGGCCAAGGCGGTGGCCGAGGCGGCGGGTCTGCGGGAGGCGTCAGGCGCCGACGTCAAGGATTTCTGCGCCGCCCCGGTGCCTGCCATCGTGATTGCCGCCAGCCTGGTGTCGGCCGGGGTGTTCGGCCGGGTGGCGGTGGTGGGCGGCGGCTGCATGGCCAAGCTGGGGATGAAGTTCCAGGGCCACCTCAAAACCGGGATGCCAATCCTCGAGGACGGGCTCGGCGGGGCGGCGGCGGTGCTGGAGGCCGACGACGGCGTCTCGCCTCGCATCCGTCTCGACGGTGTCGGCAAGCACAAGGTGGGCGCCGGCGGTGCCAACCCCCAGGTCATGGAGGCCCTGGCGGTGGAACCGCTGGTCCGCCTGGGTCTGCCCATGACCGCCGTCGACGACTACGCCACCGAACTCCACAACCCCGAGGTGACCGAACCCCAGGGCACGGGCAACGTTCCCGAGCGTAACTACAAGACCATCGCCGCCCTGGCGGCCCGCAAGGGTGACATTGCCAAGAGCGACATCGCCGACTTTGTCAGAGAGCGGGGGATGCCTGGCTACAGCCCCACCCAGGGCCACCTGGCGTCGTCGCTGTGCTACCTGCCCCACGCCGTGGATCGGCTTACGTCGGGAACGGCCAATAGAGTGATGTTGATCGCCAAAGGCAGCCTCTTCCTCGGGAGGATCTCCCAGCTGTCGGATGGCATGAGCGTCGTACTCGAAAGGAACACCATCACGTGAGGTCCCACATTGGGTGACACTGCCACCGTGGTCGAGGCCACCCGCGAAAACTTCCGCGACCTGGTCGCCGGGGGCACCGTGCTGGTCGACGTCTGGGGGCCCGATTGCCAGCCGTGCCTGGCCCTCAACCCTCACGTTAAGGCTCTGGCCGAACGGTGCGAGGGCCAGATGCAGGTCGTCAAGCTTGAGGCCCCCAAGGCCCGCCGCCTGTGCATGGAGTTGAGCGTCATGGGCATGCCCTCCTTCCTGCTCTTCAAGGATGGCGAGGAGGTCGCCCGGCTTTCTGACCCCGCCCTGACCCCGCTGCGGCTCAACGAGTGGGTCGACGAACAGTTGAAGGAGGTGAGCTGACACCGGTGCTTAAGGACCGTTTGGTAATTGCCCTGGGCGAGCGCGACGGCGTCTCCGGCGTGGCCATCGCGGCCTGCGCTGAGGCCGCCGGCGCCAAGGTGGCCTTCGTGGCCACGGAGTGCTTCGTCTGAACGGCTTCCGGTGCCATGGACCTGCAGAGCCAGGAGAAGATCTCCCAGCTCGCCAAGGCCAATGATCCCAAGTCACTGCTGGTGCTGCTCGGCGCTCCCGACCCGGAGGCCGCCGAGATCGCAGCCGAGACAGTGATCCAGGGGGATCCGGCCTACGCAGGCGCCCTGGCCGGGGCCCAGTTGGGTCTCGACGTGTATCACGTGCTCGACGACGCCGTGCGGGCCGACGTGCCCGAGGACGTGTGGGAGGAACAGATCGGCCTGATGGCCGACGTCCTCGATGGCGAGGCGCTCACCGCCGCCGTGCGCTCCATGTGGCCCGCCTGAGGCGGCATGGCGGCGGTCAGCCGTTGATACGGCGGCAGAAAGGGCCGCCACCCATCGGAGCACCACGGGCAAGCTAATGCGCTGGCTGGTTGACGGCATGAACGTCATCGGCTCGCGGCCCGATGGCTGGTGGCGGAACCGGGCCGGCGCGGCACAGCGGCTGACTGCCGCACTCGAGCAGCTTGCAGACGAGAGCGGTGACGAGGTGGTGGTGGTCTTCGAGGGAGAAAAATACCCCGCCCTCCCACCAGGTCCCCGCGGAGGGGTGGAGGTCGTCTATGCCCGGCGCCACGGTCAGAACGCCGCTGACGACCGCATCGTCGAGCTGGTGGCCGCGCACAACGACCCGGCCACCTTCACTGTGGTCACCTCCGATCGTGACCTGGTTCGACGGGTCACGTCGCTCGGTGCCCGGGTCGTGGGGCCTCGGAGCCTGCCGCTGCGCTAGCCAGAGTTGGGGCCGTAGTAACCAGGTCGAGGTCAAACGATGGAGAGAGCCGCAGGCCGGGTGGGCTGGATGACGACGTCGTCGACCCGGATGTCGCCCTCGAACATCCCGGCCACCACTCCGACCGCGTCGTCGATGAGGGCGCGCACGGCCAGCGTCTCGGCCTCGGCTCCAGGATCGCCCAGGTCAAAGCGGGCGGCGAAGGTGACCGCGGTCCCGGGCCCGTCGTCGACGCACGACCACGACCCGTCGAAGACCGACACCGCGCGGTCTTGGCGGCCGGGTTCGCAGTCAGTGACCCAGTGGAGGAGGCCGTGGCGAAAGCCGACCTCCCAGCCACCTGGGTCGCCGCCAAGCACCGGGATGGGATCGGGCGCCCAACCGAGGTCGTGGCCGAGGTCCGACATGACCTCGTATACCTCCGCCGAGGGCTTGCCCGGGATTGTGAGGTGGAGCCGGACGGAACGCATCGGCTCAGTAGAGCCGCCGGCCACCCGTTTGATACCGCCGTTTCTCGCCGGGTACGAAAAAGGGACCAAATGGCTGGTGAGGGCTCATCCAACAATATCCCCGGAGATGACGTAACACCGTTAACACAAGTGCGGGGCGCTATACAGGGTGTCGCAAAATGGGGTGTCCCTGAAGAGCGACGACGGGCAGGTTCACGGCGGACGGTCACAGTCCTGTGTACATCTGTGGCTCCTGG
>JBOGGN010000176.1:0-24559 GCA_050744165.1 Acidimicrobiales bacterium
GTCCTGGGTTGACTCCTCGACCCAGGACAACTTGGCCGGATCGATGACTGCCTTGACCGTCGACGAAAGGTCGCCCTCGAAGTCGTACCGGACCCGCTGGAAATAGCGGTCGCCCATATCCCGCCGCTCTAGCAGCTCGGGCCGTCCCAGCTTGGGAAGCGCTCCGAGGGCCTCAAGGAAGCCCGGGTCGACCAGCGCCTGCTCAATCGCCTCGATCGACCCATGCAGGTGCTGTACAAGCTCGAAGCGCACCTACGCATGGTATTCGGCAAAGGACGGTGGTGCCATAAGTGTTGCATCGAGAGGTACTGAGAGGGATCAGTTATCGTCACAGGGTCGTCGTAGACTCGAATACATGTTCGACTGCGAGTGGATTGACGGTGACCTCGACGGTCTCGGTGACCAGGAGGTGATCGACCGGTTGCTGGCCGCCTTGGAGCACCGGGACCGGGTCCAGGCGTGGGTGCTGGCAGCGGTGGCGGAGTTCGACCGACGCGCTCTGTGGCTCGTTGACGGGGTGGGCAACCCGACGCGGTGGTTGGCGGCGCGGGCGCCGCTCGCCACCAGTGACGCCCGCCGGATGGTGACTAGAGCCCACCACCTAGCCGCCGCCGCGCAGGTGGCGGCGGCGGTGGCCGAGGGCCGCTTGTCGGTCGGCCAGGCCGACGCGCTGGCGGCGCTCCGGGTGTCCCGGCTGGCTTCGTTATTCGACCGTGACCAGGACGTTTTGGTCGAGGCCGCGGTGGGCTTGTCGGTCGACGACACCCGGGACTTGGCCCAGGCTTGGCTGCAGCAGGCCGACGAGGACGGCCGGTGCCCGGCGACGACGACCAGCGGGCCCGGTTCAGCAGGACCCTGGACGGCCGCGGGCGGCTGGATGCCGACTTGGGGCCCGATGGGGCGTTGATCGTGGGCAGCACCCTGGACCGGATCATGGACGACCTGTGGCGTCGGGCCAACAGCGCTGGAGACCCGGTTCAGCCGGCGGCTCGGCGGAGGGCGGATGCCCTGGTAGAGATGGCGCGGCGGGCCAGCGCGGCTGGCGATGCGACTGCCGCTCGGCCGTTGTTCATCGTGCGCTGCGATCTGACCGACCTGTTCAACCGGGCTGGCTGGCAGGCGGGACGGCCCGCCACAGCGGGACTCTTTGACGACTTGGCCGGTGACCCCGACCAATCGGGTGGGCCCGTTGGCTCCCGTGAGCCGGGCCGGACCGCTCCGCAGAGCGGTGCTGGTGGGTCGGCTGGCGCCGGTGCCTCGCGCCGCCGTGGGTCGGCTGGCGCCGGTGCGGCGGGTACTGCGAACGGCTGGGACACCTCGGACAGGCGGGAGCGCCGGGCGGCCGCACAGTTTGGCCCCGAGGCGCTTTGGGACTGGCGAACGTACGGGCGGCCCACGACCGACACCGGGCACCCAGTCGACCCGTACTTTTTCCGTGAACTGCTCTGCGACGCCGACCTGGTCCGGGCCATCTGCGACGGCCCGTCCCAGATCCTCGACGTGGGCCGGGCTGAACGGACAGTTACCGGCCCCCAGCGCCACGCCTTATCGGTACGGGACGGCGGCTGCATCTATCCCGGCTGCGATCGACCTCCCGGGTGGTGCCATGCCCACCACATCAAGCACTGGGAGAACGGCGGCCTTGACCGACCTGGACAACCTGTGCTTGCTTTGCAACTTCCATCACCGCCAAAAGCACGGGGGCCGATTCGAAGTCGTCCGCCAGCCTGACGGCACGTTCGTCTTCATCCGACCCGATGGCACCGTGATCGAACCGCCCGCTCGGCTGGCGACCGGCGACTGACACGACCGGCCGCAAAGGTCGGGACGCGTCAGCGGACCTTGACCTTGCACCGAGGTTCGACCTCTACGCTCATTGCAGATGAGCCTTATGTCGATCTCCGAAGTGGCCGCCCGATCCGGCATGCCCGTGTCCACGGTGCGCTACTACGAGCGGATCGAGCTCGTCCGACCCCAGGGCCGGGCGGGCAACAACTACCGGCAGTACGACCCGTCGGCGGTCGACTGCCTGGTGTTCATCGCTAATGCGAAGGCACTGGGGCTGTCGCTCGCTGAGATCCGCGGCCTCTTGGACGCCTGGGCGACGGGCGACTGCGGCCCGCTGGCGTCGAGGCTCCAGGCGTGCCTTTCAAACCGGGTCGCCCAGCTGCGCCGCCGCATCGAAGGGGATCGGCGTACCGAGCGCCGGGTCCGCGCCTTGCTGCGCTCCGTGGGCAGGGGTGTGCCGGCGGGCAAGTGCCGCCCGGACTGCGGCTGCGAGTTGGGTCAAGTCGAGGATCGCGGGCAGCCGCCGATCGCATGCACCCTTGACGATGGTGACTTGCACCTCCGGCGGGCCGAGTGGAGACGGTTGCTGGCGTCGGCGAGGACGGTGGAGCGGACGACGGACTGGCTCCGGGCGGAGTACGAGGACGCCGCGGCCATCGTTGCCGAGGTGAGCCGGCTGTGCGCCGCCGAGGTGGCGTGCTGCTCGTTTCTTGAGTTCGACCTGGAGATCGGCCACGGCGCCCTCGTGCTCACCATCCGGGGACTCTTGCCCGCCGAGAACGCCCAGGCCGCCCAAGCGAGCTGACAGGTGGCCGGTGCCGGGGCCGGCTTGGCAGGCGGCGACGCCGCCTTGGCCTGCGCCTACGACCGGCCGAGGCGTCGGCGTAGGTCGGGATCCTCGGTGCTCCGGAGCACGTCCAGCAGGGCCGCTCCGTAGCGGGACACCTTCAGGGCTCCGAGTCCGGGGACGGTGAGCAACTCCTCGTCGCACGTTGGCCGGCGAAACGCCAATGCCGCCAGCGTGGCGTCGTGCAGCACCACGTGGGCGGGGACACCCGCGGCCCGAGCGGTGTTGGCCCGCCAAGTCCGGAGGGCGTCGATGACACCGGGATCGGCCTCGTCCTCCAATCGCCGCGGTCCCGGCCGGCGGGCGCGGGCCAGCTGCTGGCGCTGATCGGAGATCGCCTGGCGCCAGTCACTGATCCTGGCCGGCCCAACGTCGGCGACGGCTCGAAGCCACGGCGAGGGATTGCGGGGCAGGGCGCGCTCCCCAAAGCTACGGTGGGTGGCCCACGAGCACCGCAGCTCGTCGCTGGCACGGGTCATGGCGACATACAGCAAGCGTCGTTCCTCTGCCACGGTTTCGGGACTGTCGGCGTGGGCGATCGGCACCAAGCCCTCCTCAAGGCCCGCCACCCATACCGCGTGCCATTCGAGCCCCTTGGCGCGATGGAACGTCGAGATGGTGATGCCCGAGCCGCCGCTATCGACTCGGTCCCGGGAGGTGGCCGGTGCCAGCCACGAGAGGAAGCCATCCACCGTCGGGCCCGTCTCCAATCGCTGGTAGTCGCCGGCGAGGTCCGACAGCGTCTGGCGTGCCGCTGCCGCAGGGGAGGAGGTCTCACGTTGCCGAGCCGCGGCCGCGGGGTCGAGAGCGTCACTCGGCTGCGTCTCGGAGGCTCGGGTCGGGGCGCCGGCGGGGCGGGCGCCAGGGTGGGCCGGACTCGCGGCGCCGTAGGCGTTGGTGGTATCGGGCGGGTCAGGCGCGCGAGCCAGGTCGGCGGCCACCATGGCGAAGGGCTCCGTCCGTCGCCTACGAAGGTCGGCGAGCACGGTTTGGACGTCGGGATCGTCGAGGAGTCCCCGGGCGCCAGCCACCCGATAGGGGATCTGGGCAGCCCGGCAGGCGGACTCGAACGCCGGGATCTGGGCGTTGGTGCGCACCAGGATCGCCATCTGGGTCCAGCCCAACCCTGAGGCTCGTCGCTGGCGCGCCTCGGCGGCGACGCCACGGGCCTCGGCCACCTCGTCGGGGAACGACCGAACGGCAGTGGCCACCCCGTCAGGGCGCGACGACCGCAGGGCCGGCTCACCGAGGACACGTCCGGCGGCCGCCACCACCTGGGGGCTGCAGCGGTGATTGTCGTCCAGGCGAACGATCTCCAGACCCGGCCAGCGGTCAGGGAGGGTCGTGAGCAGGCTGCAGTCGGCGCCGTTCCACCCATAGACGGCTTGGTTGGGGTCGCCGACCACGCAGACGTCCTTCGGTGACCCAAGCCAGCCCATGAGCAAGCGGTACTGCAGCGGGTTGAGGTCCTGGAACTCATCGACGAAGACATGGCGCCACCGCCACCGCTGCGCCGCCGCGAACGCCGGGTCCTGCGCCAGGGCGTCGGCGCATCGGGCCAGCAGGTCGTCGAAGTCGATTACGCCGCGGCGGATCTTCTCGGAGTGGTAGCGGGCCATGAGGGCGCCGATGGCCTCGGGGGCGACCGGCAGGCGCCGACGTGCGGCGTCGGCGGCGGCCGGGTAGCGATCGGGCGAGATCAGCCGGGCGCTGGCCCATTCGATTTCGGCGGCCAACTCCGGGAGGGGAACGGCGGCGACCTCGCCCCGGCCACCGACCAGGCGGGCCAGCAGCCCGGCCTTGCGGTCAAGTAGGTGAGCAGGGCGCTGGCCGCGGTCGGCCCAGTAGCGCCGGAGCTGGGTGTAGGCCACGGCGTGGAACGTCCCCGCCGTGAGCCGGTGGCGGACACCGAGGGTGCGGAGGCGATCGTCCAACTCGCCCGCGGCCCGCCGGGTGAAGGTCAGGGCCAGGACGTGGGCCGGGTCGGCGGTGTCGGTCAGGATCCGGTAGGCGATGCGGCGGGTCAGCACGCGTGTTTTGCCGGAGCCCGCCGCCGCCAGGATGCACACCGCGGGCGCGCTTGTGGTCACCGCCCGGCGCTGCGCCGGCGTGAGGTCTGCGAGCAGTGCGTCCACCGCGCTGACGATAAAGATGGGGTGTGACGGACTGGTGGATGCTCGCCCGGGCGGCCCCGCCGGCCCCCCCGCCGGCGAAGCTCCCTTCCGCCCCTCAGAAATGTGCTGCCGGCTGGCCCCAAGTAGCCGGTGGATCCCTCCTCCGGGCTTCTTGGGGCCACGCCGTCGAGCTTGGCGCCGATCGGCAACCCCCCGGCGCCTCGCGGCCACACCGGTGGATGTGCAAGCGAAACCACCCGGCTCTGCTCGCCATCGGACGACTACCCTGACCCGGCTCGGGAACCGATCGTCGCTGGTGGGGGGCGTGGATGCCGTCCCGATCCAGTCGGTGCGGGTCCGTTGTTACGGGCTGGTGCGAAGTGTGCACCTCGGACGCGCCGCCGTCAAGGGTTGTCAAGGGCATCTGGTGAGGAAGGGATTCCGAAGGACGAACGTGGACCGCCAAATGGATCGAAATCGACATCCCGAGTTGCTGGCGGCGGCCCGCCAACGGCGGTACCGTCCCTCGGCCCAGTGTCATGAAAATGCGAGGGACGCAAGCCGTCCGCGACGTGTGCGACGGGTGTGGGGCGGCTTTTCCCCAGACCTACCGGCGTCGCCGGTGAACCCCTCCGCGGGGCGGGCGTGAACGCCACCGGGGTCCAGGTGGTGATCGTCGTCGCATCCCTCGGCGCCGCCGTGGCAGCGGGCACCCGATGGTTGCGGGTGGCTCAGCGAGAGCGGTACCGGGCCGGCTCAGTCGTCGGCTTTGCCCGCCGGTGGTGGTCGATCGGCCCCAACCGCGTACTGGGTGTGGCCGCGGTGCTCGGCCTGGTCGCAGCCGCGGCCAAGGTGACGCCGGCGGGGTTGGCGACCGCGGCGGCAGTCGGCATCGGGCCCTTCGGGTTGCCCGTGCGGGGACGCTCGTCGGCGCTGGCATGGACCCGCCGGCTGATCGCCACCGCGGCGTGCTCCGCCCTCGTGGCCGGGATTGTTGTCGGGGTATCCGAAGCGTTGGTCCCGGGGTGGCGGGTGCTAGCCGCCGCCGCCACCCTGCTGGCGGTGGCCGTCCCGCTGCTGATCGAGATCGGCATTCGGTTGACCACGCCCCTGCGGCGGCGCTGGGCCAGCCGCGAGCTGCGGGCCGCGGTGGTCCGGCTGGCCGCCGTCCGGCCTCGGGTGGTGGCCCTGGCCGGGTCTTACGGGCGGTCGACGACAGCCGGCTACTCGGCGCACCTGTTGGCGGCGACCCCAGCCGCGACCCCAGCCGCGGCCCCAGCCGCGGCCCCAGCGGCGGCCCCAGGGGCGACCCCGGTGGTCACGGCGCTCGGGGGTGGCGAGGGCGGCCTTGCCGCCGCCGTCGTCGCGCAGGTGACGCCCGGCACCGAGGTCCTGCTGGCGGCGGTGGGGACCGGCAGCCCGGCCCAGGGCGGCTCCTGGCTCGGCGCGGACGTGGCGGTGATCGCCGCCGTGAGCGCCGACTCCCCGGCGGAACACTGGGCGACGGCGGTCGAGGGTGCCCGGGTGGTGGTGCTCTGCGTCGACGATTCCCGGTTGGAGCAGGTGGCCGACAGCGTGGCGGCAGCCGGAACCCGGCTGTGGCGGTGCGCCACCAGCGACCGCCCCGCTGATATCCGTATTCTTCGGGAACCGCTGCGGGTCGTGGTCCACGGCCAGGCGGTGGCGACGGTCACCGAGGCGAGCGTGATCGCCGAGGACCTGGCGTGCGCCGTCGCAGTGGCGCTGGAACTCGGGGTCGCCGTCGCCGACATTGCCCAGCGGTTGGCCGATCTCCCTCCGGCCCGTCATTGCCGGGAGGTGACGCGCGGTTCGGGGGGCGTCACTGTCGTTGACGACACCCAGCGCGCCAATCCCACCGGGGCCGAGGCGGCGCTGCGGCTACTCGTGCGCCTGGCGGGCGGCGGTCCGGAGGGCCGGCCGCTCGGGCGGCGGGTGGTGGTGACGCCCGGACTCGTCGAGGCGGTGCTGGCGCCGGAGGGTGGCGGGGCAGCGGGTGGGGAAAACCAGCGGTTCGCGGCCGCGGCGGCACGCGAGGGCACGGACCTGGTGGTCATCGGCCACACCAACGGTCCCGCGCTGGTGGCCGGCTGGCGCGAGGTCGACCCCGGGTCGCGGGCCCGGCTGGTGCGGGTCGCCACCCGCCGACATGCCGACGCCTGGGTGGCACGGGAGCTCGGCGCAGGCGACGTCGTGCTCTACGAAAACGACCTCCCGGACCACTTCCCGTGACAGGATCTACGCCGTGGCCTTCCCGTCAAAGCTGCTGAACGACGGGGAGGAGGTGGTGCTCGATCTGCACCCGCACTGGTGGTACCTCACGCCGCCGGTTGCGGTCATGGTCGTGATCCTGATCGGCACCATCGTCACCCTCGCCGTCAAGGTGCCCAACCCCGTCCGCTACGTCGCCGCCGCCTTCGTCGTGGTGGCCGCGATCTGGCTGGTGCGCCGCTACGCCAAGTGGGTCTCGACCAGCCTGGTGCTCACCAACCACCGGCTGATCCACCGGGCCGGGATCGTGTCCAAATCGGGCCGTGAGATTCCGCTCGATCACATCAACGACATCAGCTACCGCCAGCGGTTCTTCGAGCGCCTGATCGGCGCCGGTGACGTCCTCATCGAGTCGGCGGGGCGAGACAGCCAGGAGGTGTTCGAGGACCTGCCGCACCCGGGACGCATCCAGAACGAGATCTACCGCCAGATCGATACCGCCAAGGAGCGGCAGGCCGACCGCATAGCGGGGCGCCGGGAGTTGTCTATCCCAGAGCAGATCGAGAAGCTGGACGAGTTGCGCCAGCGGGGCGTGCTCACCCAGGCGGAGTTCGACGCCAAGAAGGCACAGCTGCTTCAGCGGATGTAGCGACGGTAAAGGGCGGCCTCTCGGCGGCCGCGAGAATGTTCTCGTGACCAGCCTCGAAACTCCCCCCGCCGAAGTCCTTCTTACCGGCGGCAGCGCCCAAAACGAGGCTGACGCCTGCGCGGACGCGGGATCGGGACTGCGGGCCGACATCCGGCTGCTGGGGTCGTTTCTTGGCCGGACCCTGACCCGCCAGGTGGGCCCCGAGTTGCTGGCCCAGGTGGAGCAGGTCCGGGAGCTGAGCCGCCACCATCGCGTCGAGGAACGTTCCCGGGAACTGGCGGAGCTGCTCGGCGCCGTTGATCTGGAAACTGCCATCTCGCTGGCGCGGGCCTTTGCCCTCTACTTCCACCTGGCGAACACCGCCGAGCAGGTCCACCGCTCGGCGATCCTGGACGCCGGCCGGGCGCGGCGGGGAAGCGCCATTCAGCAGATGACCCAGCGGGTGGTGGCGGCGGGCGCCGTCGCCGACCTGGCGGCGGCGGTCGACCGCATCGAGCTACGGCCGGTGTTCACCGCCCATCCCACCGAAGTCGCCCGCCGCTCGGTGCTGACCAAGCTGCGCCGAGTGGCGGAGCTGCTCGAGGCCCGGCGGCGGGTGGCGGAATCGGATCAGACGGGCGTTGACGAGCACCTCGCCGAGGTGATCGACCTTTTGTGGGAGACCGACGAGCTGCGGCGGGAGCGTCCGACCCCGGCCGACGAGGCCAGCGCCGTTAACTACTACCTCGACGACCTGTCCCGGCGGGTAGTGCCGCAAGTTGTTGACGACTTCGCGGTCCAGCTGCGGGCCCTCGGCATCGAGCTGCCCGCCACCGCGCGGCCGTTGCGCTTCGGCAACTGGGTGGGAGGCGACCGGGACGGCAACCCGTACGTGACCCCGGCCGTCACCGCTGCTGTCTTGGAGCAGCAGCACAGACTTGGGATCGGCAACCTGATGGACCGGCTGGACGAGTTCATCACCGAGCTCAGCACCTCGACCCAGATCGTGGGCGTGTCGGATGAGCTGGCGGCCGACCTGGCCGCCGAGGCGGAGCGGCTGCCCGAGGTGGTGCGCCGCTTTGGTCGCCTGAACGCCGAGGAACCCTACCGGCTGAAGGCCTCCTTCATGCTCGCCCGCTTGGGCAACACCCTCGATCGCCTGACCACCAGGCGTACCACGGTCGGGCCGGCCGAGTACCGCGACGCCACGGACCTAGTGGCTGATCTGGAGCTGATACGCCGCTCACTGGTGGCCAACCGCGGCCAGCTGATCGCCGACGGGCTGGTGGGGCGACTGATCCGGGCCGTGTCGACCTTTGGCTTCCAGCTGGCGACTCTCGACGTCCGGGAGCACGCGGCCCGCCACCAGATCGCGCTCGAGGCGGCCGTCGACCGGCTCGGCGAGCTCGCCGTGCCCTTCGGCTGCCTCGACCGGGCGGAGCGCTTCGACTTCCTCAGCCGGGAACTCGAGCACCGCCGCCCGCTGCTCGGCGTCATTCCCGCTCTCGGCGGCGAGGCGGCAGAGGTGTTCGAGGTTTTCGCCACGTTGCGGTCGGTGCTCGACCGTTTCGGGCCCGAGGCGGTGGAGAGCTACATCATCTCGATGACCCGAGGCCCCGACGACGTGCTTGCCGCCGCCATCCTGGCCCGGGAGGCGGGCTTGGTGGACATCCACCGCGGCGTCGCCCGGGTTGGTTTCGTGCCCTTGCTGGAGACGATCGGCGAACTGCGCGGCGCTGGCGAACTGCTGCATGCGTTGCTTGCCGACGATGGGTACCGCACCATCGTCCGCCTGCGGGGCGACGTTCAGGAGGTGATGCTTGGCTACTCGGACTCCAACAAGGAAGCGGGCATCGCCACCTCGCAGTGGGAGATCCACCGGGCAGCCCGGGCCCTGCGCGACGTGGCCCGGGACCATGGGTTGCTGCTGCGCTTGTTCCACGGCCGGGGCGGCACCGTCGGGCGCGGTGGCGGGCCGACCCACGACGCGGTGCTGGCTCAGCCCTTCGGAGTCCTGCAGGGCGCCATGAAACTGACCGAGCAGGGCGAGGTGATCTCGGACAAATACCTGCTCCCGGACCTGGCCCGGCACAACCTTGACCTGGCGCTGGCCGCGGTCGTGGAGGCGACCGTGCTGCACCAGACGTCCCGCTTGGACCTGGCTCTGCTGGCCCAGTGGGACGGCGTCATGGACCGGGTCTCGGCGGGAGCGGCGGCCGCCTACCGGGCGCTGCTGGACGACCCGGGGTTGGCGGAGTACGTGCGGGCTTCGACCCCGCTGGACGAGTTGAGCGAGCTGAACATCGGTTCGCGGCCGGCCCGGCGCGCCGGCGGCGCCGACATCGGCGCCCTGCGGGCCATTCCCTGGGTGTTCGCGTGGACCCAGTCCCGCCAGATCGTCCCGGGGTGGTTCGGCGTCGGCAGCGGGTTGGCTGCTGCCCGCGCAGCCGGGGACGGGGCCGACTTGGGGCCCATGTTCGACGACTGGAATTTCTTCCGGACGTTTATTTCCAACGTCGAAATGGTGCTGGCCAAGGTGGATCTCGCGATCGCGCGCCGGTATGTCGAGCGGCTGGTGGACCCTTCGTTGCACTACTTGTTTGAGCTCATTTCGGCGGAATACGAATGCACCGTGCATGAGGTGCTGGCCATTACGGGGGAAGGCGAGCTGTTGGCGGCCCAGCCGACGCTGAAACGAACCTTGGAGGTCCGGGACAACTACCTTGACCCGATCAGCCACCTGCAGGTCAACCTGCTGTCGCGGTGGCGGCAGGAGACCGAGCCGGACCCCTTGCTCCGGCGGGCATTGCTTATCACTATCAACGGGATTGCGGCGGGCCTTCGGAATACGGGGTGACCGAAGCTAAACCTCCTCGAACAGGTCCTCGCCCCGGCGCAGCCTGGTGGCGATCCGCACCACTTGGGGGAGCTCCCGGCGGGTCGGTGTGTGCGCCGCCAGGAACCGGGCGGCCCCCGCCAGCAGGAGCGCCTGCGGCTCGGAGCCGTCGGGCCAGGCACGAGCCTGGCGGGCCGCCGCCTCGATGGTTTGGAACCAGTGGAATTCCGCGTCTTCGGCCAACAGTGCGTGCCCGAGGGCCGCGATCACCGGGCCTGGGTCCCGGTGTTCCCGGAGCCATCCGTACACGAGGCCTCCGGCCCGGTCGACCTGCCCCTGCTGGTCCCAACAGGCGCCGAGATCGGCGAGCTCGGCGTGGTCGACGGCGACCAACCGGGCTGCGGGCACGTTGAGGAACCGGTCCAGGAACACCTTCAACGCCCCGTGGACGGCGCCTCGCAACAGCTCCATTGAGGGCGCCCGGCACAGCGCCTGGTGGAGGGCGTTGGCGTAGGTGAAGCCGTGGTGGACCACGTCCCAGTCGCCATGGTCGTTCTGGACGTGGAACCGGGTGATGCGCAAGCCGGCGGCCAAGGCGATGGCCCTGCCGATCTCCTCGGGCGTCATGCCGGCTTCGGCGCTGTCGACGATGGCCGTAACACCGGCGGAGGGATCCTCGGCTTCGACCAGGCGCCAGCCCAGAGCGCCAACCGCGTCGTCGCCGGCCCCGGCTCCGGCCAGCACTAGGTCGCCCTGCCCCATCAGGCGGGCGGCCGCGGACGCGGTGATGCCCGCCAGGTCGTTGGGATGGCGCCACGCGCTGCGCTCCTCGGAGCGGCTGGCCCCGGCGGTCTGTGCCACCAGGGTGGGGAGGACCGAGGTGGCCGACGACCACCCGAGCAGGTCGAGGGCCTCGAACGCCTTGTTGGTGAAGTCCAGGGTGTGGCCGCCGTCGAGGAACACGTGGTCTGTGGCGGCGGCGAACATGAAGCGCTCGATGGCTGCTCGGCCGACACCGCCATCGCCGGCCGACCCGCCGGCCGCCCCGTCGCCATCGCTGGCCGCGATCGCCGTGACCAGCGCCCGCTCGGCCGCATCGTCGGTGCGACTGTCGATGAACCGCCGGTACCAGCCAGCCAGCCGAGCCCCGTTCGGCCCCTGCCCGTTGGCGGCCAGCGGCGTCAGGCCGAAGAAGTCGACGTGCCCTCGGGTGTCGCGGGACAGGAATGCCAACCCGTGGACCAGCGCCAGCGCCGCGTCGCTGGAGTCCAGCTGGGGCAACAAGTTGGCCGTGGCGACGAGGACGGTCAGGCCGGACCCCCATCCTTCGCGCCGGTGGGTCGTGCCGTAGGCCACGCCTCGGCGCACGATCGCCTCCACCGACGCCCCCGACTCGAGGAGGCCGAGGACGGACTTGGCCGTCACCAGCGTGAGCCCATGCTCCAGCGCCTCGTCGAGGCGAGCCAGCAGCGCCGGTGTCGGGTCGGACGACGCCGGGGCAACGACGAACACCCGCCCGTCCCGCAACGACACGGGATAGGTCCGGACATCGTCCGCGAAGGGATCGAGCGTCCCGCCCGTGGCCAGGTCGAAACGAGCATGGTGCCAGTGGCAGGTCAACAGCCCATCCTCCACCGAGCCACGGTGGAGAGGGAACCCCAGGTGGGGGCAGCGGTCGTCGACCGCGTAGGTCTGCCCGTCGTGCCACAGCACGCAGACCCCGTGACTGCCGACCTTGGTGACCAGGACACCGCGGGACCGGAGTTCTGCTTCCGACCCGGCATCGACACCGTCGATCTCGTTCATGGCGAGGACGCTACGCCTGAGCGGGGCATTGAACAAGTAAACGCTTGTTATTTTCCCCTCATGAGTTAGCATGACGCGGTGGTTAGCGCTGCCACCAACCAGTCGACGACCCGGCGGGCCATCCTGCTCACCATCAAGAAGCGGGGCGAGGCCCGAGCCGAGGAATTGGCCGCCGCCCTGGCCATCACGCCGAGCGGCATCCGCCAGCACTTGGCGGCGATGCTGGCGGAGGGGCTGGTCACCATCCGGGAGCAGCGTGGCAGTGCTGGGCGGCCGAAGCACGTCTACTCGGTCACGCCGGCCGCAGAGAGCCTGTTTCCCAAGAACTACGGCGACTTGACCTGCGAGTTGCTGGACTACGCGGGGGCCGAGGGGCCCGGCACCGTCGAGCGCCTGTTCGACCGCCGCCGCCAGCGCCGAGCGGCGGCCGCCGAGGCCCGCTTGGCCGGCAAGGACTTCGACGAACGGGTGGCCGAGCTGGCGCGCATTTTGGACGAGGACGGGTATCTGGCCGATACCGCGCGCGGAGATGACGGCGAGTGGCGCATCGTGGAGCACAACTGCGCCATCCTCGAAGTGGCGTTGCGCTACGGCCAGGCCTGCGGCAGCGAGTTGGCGTTTCTGCGCGACGTCATGCCCGACGCCGAGATCGACCGCGTCTCGCACATGGCCTCGGGGGGGCACCACTGCGCCTACCGGGTGCGGCGGCGGGAGCTAGCCGACGAGCCTCCGGCCGCGGCCGCCACTGCCGCCGCCGTCTGATGCCGGGCCCCCTGGCCGGCTACCGGGTTATCGAGCTGGCGGGGCTCGGCCCCACTCCCTTCGGCGCCATGATGCTGGCCGACATGGGGGCCGACGTGGTGCGCGTCGACCGCCTCGACGGTGCCGGGCCTGTTGCGGGCGCTTTTGGCTCTGCGGGCCGCGACCCGCTCAGCCGGGGCCGTCGCTCGATCGCGGTGGACCTGAAACACCCCGACGGCGTGGCCACCGTCCTCGCCCTCGTAGCCGGCGCCGACGTCCTGGTCGAGGGGTTCCGGCCAGGCGTGGCAGAGCGCCTCGGGGTGGGGCCCGAGCCCTGTCTGGCGCGCAACCCGAGGCTGGTCTACGGCCGCATGACCGGCTGGGGCCAGGACGGACCGCTAGCCGAACAGCCGGGCCACGACATCAACTACCTGGCCTTGTCGGGCACCCTGTCGGCCATTGGACGCGCCGGGGAGCCGCCGGTGCCGCCGCTCAACCTGGTCGCGGATTTCGGCGGGGGCGGGATGCTGCTGGCGTTCGGCGTGGTATGCGCCCTCCTCGAGGCAAAGGCATCGGGAAAAGGCCAGGTCGTCGATACCGCGATGGTGGACGGATCTGCCCTGTTGGCGACCATGATCCACGGCTTGCGCGCCGCCGGTTGGTGGGGGGACCAGCGGGGGACCAACCTGCTCGACACCGGTGCCTGGTTCTACGAGGTGTACGAGACCGCCGACGGCGGCTACCTGGCTGTGGGCGCGCTGGAGCCCAAGTTCTGCGGTGAACTTGTGCGCCTGGTCGGCTTGGCCGACCCGCCGAGCCAGTTCGACCGGGCCCGCTGGCCCGACGCCAAGCAGCGGCTGGCAGCGGTGTTCCGGACCCGGACGCGAGACGAGTGGTGCGCCCTATTCGACGGGAGTGAGGCATGTGTGACGCCGGTGCTGGGGATGGAAGAGGCACCGGCCCATCCCCACAACGCCCATCGGGGCACCTTCGTGGAGCGCTCGGGCGTGGTCCAGCCGGCGCCGGCACCTCGCTTCAGCCGCACCCCGGGCGGCATTACGGGCCCGCCTCCCGAGGCGGCCGGGCAGGACACGGACCAGGTGCTGGCCGACTGCGGCTTTGACCACTCCGAGATCGACCGCCTTCGGACAGTTGGAGCCGTCCGGTAAGGGCGGCCGCGCAAGCAAGGATGTTCCGCATGGCAACCGCGGTGTTTTTCCACGCCCATCCCGACGACGAGTGCATCCTGACTGGCGGCACCATGGCGCAGCTGGCCGCAGCCGGCCACCGGGTCGTGTTGGTGACCGCCACGCGCGGTGAGGTCGGGGAGGTGGCGCCTGGGTTTCTGCCCGACGGTGAGACGTTGGGCCAGCGCCGTACCAAGGAGCTGCAGGCGTCGGCCGACGTCCTCGGCGTTTCCCGACTGGAGATTCTGGGCTACACCGATTCAGGCATGATCGGCGAGCCCACCAATGACGTACCTGGCTGCTTCTGGCGGGCCGACCTCGACGAGGCGGCGGCCCGGCTGGCGGCCATCCTCGATGAGGAGGCGGCCCAGGTCCTAGTCGTCTACGACGACCACGGCGGCTACGGCCACCCCGACCACATCCAGGTGCATCGCGTCGGGGTCCGGGCTGGGGAGCTGGCGCGCACCGCCGTCGTCTACGAGGCGACCATCGACCGCGACCGCATGCGCCGGATGATCCACGAGGCTCGTGAGCACGCCGCCAACCCCGAGGATCTGCCGCCCTCCGAGGTGGCCGAGAACGACGCCTTCGGGGTGCCCGGGGAACAGATCACGACCCGGGTTGACGTGGTGGACTACGTCGCCGTCAAGCGCCAGGCGATGCGCTGCCACCCAAGCCAGATCGCCGACGACACCTTCTGGCTGACCATGCCCGACGAGCAGTTTCAGGCTGCCTTCCGCGAAGAGTCCTACGTCCGCCGGGGCGCCGACCCGGGGACGAGCGAGACGGTCTTGGCGCTCGGCTGATGGCTCCGCCCGGGGCAGGACCTATCCCCGACGCGGCACCGTCGACTCGGCCCAGCCGGTGGGCCCACACCGGCTACGCCCAGCAGATCGTCTTCGGCACCGATGCCGTCGACCAACTCGATGAGGTCGTCAAGGCGACTGGCGCCCGCCGGGTGCTGGTGGTCACCACCGCCGGGAGGGCGGCGTCCGCGGCGGGGGAGCGGGTGGCGAGCCTGCTTGGTTCTCGCTTCACAGGGATCTTCGACGGCGTTCGGTCCCATGTGCCCACAACGGCGGTCCAGAGCGCCCTGCGACAGGCCGAGTCGCTTGACATCGATGGCGTCGTCTCCTTCGGCGGAGGTTCGTGCGCCGACCTGGGCAAGGCGGTGTGTTTCTTCCTCGAGCAGCGCCTCGGCCGCCCCGGCGCCACCTACGTCGACCGCCCTGCGGTGGCCCATATCGCCATTCCCACGACGTACTCGGGCGCCGAGCTGACCCCGTTCTTCGGGATGACCGACGAGGCAGCCCATCGCAAGTCCGGCGCCGGGAGCCCCACCGTGGCCCCGCTGGCGGCGATTTACGACCCGGTCCTCACCCTCTCAACTCCCGTCGAGGTCTCTGCCCAGACGGGAATGAACGCCTTGGCCCATGGAGTGGAGTGCGCCTACTCACCGGTCCGCACGCCCGAAGCCGAGGCGCTCGCCCTGGCCGCCGTGCGCCGGGTGGCCGCAGCGCTGCCGGAGGTCGTCGCCGACCCAACCAGTCTTCCCGCCCGCAGCGCCATGCTCGAAGGCGCCATCCTCGGCGGGAGGTGCCTGCAAAACGCCTCGATGGGCGCCCACCACGGCTTGGCCCAGCTGATCGGCGGGCGCAGCGGTATCCCGCACGGGCTGGCCAACGCCATCCTCTTGGCGCATGTCATGCGGTGGAACGCCGAGGCGATCCCCGACGAGGCCCAACTCATCGCCTCGGCCCTGGCGGCTGCCATGCCAGCCGCAGATGCAATCGACCGCCTCCGCCAGCGCCTCGGCATCCCCGCCCGCCTATCCGAGGTGGGCGTCACCGAAGCGGACATCGACGCTGTGGTCCGCATGAGCGCCGGCAACGCCAACGTGGCCCGCAACCCGCGCCCAGTCACACCCGAAGACGCCCGCCTCCTCCTGGAAGCGGCGTTCTAGGCGCCCTCGGCCGCCCCACGGCCCTGCGATGTCGCTCCTTCACGCCGTCCTCATCCTGGCCGCCGGCCTGGCGGCGGGGACGGTCAACACGATCGTGGGTTCGGGCACCCTCATCACCTTCCCGACGCTCTTGGCTCTCGGGTACTCGCCGGTCGTGGCCAACGTGACCAACACCGTGGGTCTTGTCCCCGGCTCGGTGAGCGGTGCCTACGGCTACCGCCGGGAACTGCGGGGCCAGCAACGCCGCATCCTCTACCTCTCGGCACCGTCGATCGCGGGCGGCATCACCGGAGCGGTGCTGCTCCTGGTCCTGCCGGGCACGGTGTTCGACGACATCGTCCCGGTCCTGATCGTGGCCGCGGTGGTCCTGATCCTCTTCCAGCCCAAGCTGGCCAGGGGGTTGGCGAAGCGCCGGGAGGCCGCGGCCGCCTCGCTCGACACCGCCTCGCCCGACGGCGCCGCCGTCTCAGGTCCAGACCACGGTGGACCCGGCCTGTGGGTACTCATCTACCTGACCGGCGTCTACGGCGGCTATTTCGGCGCCGCCCAGGGCGTGATCTTCATCGCCTTGTTGGCGATCTTCATCCAGGACCACCTGCAGCGCCTGAACGCCGCCAAGAACGTGGTGGCGGCGCTCGTCAACGGGGTGGCCGCCATCATCTTCATGGTGTTCTCCCACGTGGTCTGGGAGGCGGCAGGTGTTCTCGCGGTGGGGTCGGTTGTCGGCGGTCAACTCGGGGCCACCATCGGCCGCCGGCTGTCCCCGACCGTTCTGCGGGCCATGATCGCCGTGGTCGGTACCGCGGTCGCCATCAAGCTCATCGTCTAAATCGAGCCGTCACGGGGGCCAGGTACGCTCGCCCCATGTCCGTCGTCAAGATCAATGCCATCGACGTCCCCGCCGAACGCGCCGAGGAGATGTCGAGCCGCTTCGCCGCCCGTGCCGGCCAGGTCGACAAGATGGACGGCTTCGAAGAGTTCCGCCTCCTGCGCCCCACCGATGGCCGCACCACCTGGCTCGTCTACACCCGCTGGCGTGACGAGGCGGCGTTCCAGGCATGGGTGGGCTCACAGCAGTTCAATCAGGCCCATGCCCGCCCGCAGGGCCCCGGCGGTCCGGTCGCCACGCACAGTGCCCTCTGGGAGTTCGAGCTGGCCCAGGAGTCGGCGCCGGTCTCCTGAGCGGTCGGCGGCCCCCCAGAGTGCCGCCCTTCAGCCGCCGGCCCCAGAGCGGCCAGCGGCCCTATCCCCGAGCGGCGCCTCCGGCCACCCCCGCCGTAGGCTCCGCCGGTGGCCACCACCCTGGCGTCGCTCCGCGACGTTCATGTCGCTTGGGCGTGGGTGCTCGTCATGAGCAACGGCCTCGCCGGTGTCTGGGCGCTCGGCGCCCACTGGATCCCCGGCCTGCGCAGCCGCGCCCTGTGGTGGTTCATCGTCTTCGCCGAATTGGCGGTCTTCATCCAGGTGGCGCTCGGCGTCGGCCTGATCGCGGGCCAGAAGCTATCGGCGCCCAAGTTCCACCTGTTCTACGGCTTCGTCGCCATCATCTCGGTTGGCATCCTCTACGGCTACCGGGACGCGCCGTGGATGCGCAACCGCCTCTACCAGTGGTATGGCTTCGGCGGCCTGTTCGTGATGGGGCTCGGTATCCGAGCCATGTTGGTTGCCCAAGCCGGGGCGCACTAGCCCCAGCAGGGGTGGAAAATGTCCTCGCTGCCCCTAGCTCAGGTGGACGACGGGGCAGGTGAGCGTTCTCGTGATCCCGTCGATCAGCTGGACGCGGCTCACGACCATCTTTCCCAGCTCGTCCACTGAGTTGGCCTCGGCCCGCACGATCACGTCGTAGGGCCCGGTGACGTCCTCAGCGGACACCACTCCTTCAATCTTGCCGACCTCGGACGCCACGTGGGCCGCCTTACCGACCTCGGTCTGGATCAAGACGTAGGCGCTGACCGCCATAGGCTCCTCCTGCTCTGGTGACGGGCTGTGTTCGTTGACATTGGGGAGGCAACGCTCGCCAACGGGCATCGCATCGTAACCAGACGGGTTGGGGCTTCGCGGCGAAGAGTGTCCCGATGCCGATCCGGCCTGGCATAGCGTGACCTGGCGTGACCAACCTGCCTCCGTCATCGCCTCACGCCGACGTCGCTCTCGTGCCTCGCCGGGTCCTCTTTGGCAACCCCGAGCGGATCAGCCCGAGAATCTCGCCCGACGGCACCCGGCTGGCGTGGCTGGCTCCCGACGACGGGTTCCTCAACGTGTTCCTCGCTCCGCTCGACGACATCAGCGCCGCCCGGGTGGTGACCCACGACCGCGAGCGGGGCATCCGCGCTTTCATGTGGGTCCACGACGGCCGCCACCTGCTGTACATCCAGGACAAGGGCGGCGACGAGAACTGGCGGGTCTATGCGGTGGATCTGATCGACGGCGGTGTTCGGGACCTGACGCCATTCGACGACGTCCAGGCCCAGATCGTCGAGGTCGACAAGCACTTCCCCGACCGCATCTTGGTCGGGCTCAACAAGGACAACCCCCAGCTGCACGACATCTACAACTTGGTGCTGGCCAGCGGCGAGCTGACCAAGGTGGTGGAGAACCCGGGCTTCGTGGGCTGGGTGGTGGATGCCAACATGGACGTCCGGGGCGGGATTGCGCCCACCGCCGACGGCGGCAGCCAGATCTTCGTCCGCCCTTCGGTCGACAGCGAGTGGGAAGGCCTTCTCGACGTTCCCGCCGACGACGCCCTGACCACGGCTCCAATCACCTTCGACGCCAGCGGGCGCCGCATGCTGGCGGTGTCCTCGCTCGAGGTCGACGCCGGACGGTTGCTGTGGATCGACATCGACTCCGGCGACTTCGAGGTGGTGGCCGAGGATGCCAAGTACGACGTGGCCGGGGTGAAGCTGCACCCCGACACGCGCGAGGTGCAACTGGTCTACATGCAGCGCGAGCGCATGGACATTGTTGTGCTCGACGACACCATGGCCGACGACATCAACGCCCTGACGGCCTGCCACCCGGGGGAGTTGTCGCTCATCGACCGGGACGACGACGACGCCATCTGGCTGGTCAGCTACACCGAGGACGACGGACCGGTGCACTACGCGGCCTGGAACCGGGGCGACAAGAAGCTCACCGACCTGTTCGACCACCAGCCGGCCCTGTCGGACTACCGGCTGGCCCACATGGAACCGTTCGCGCTCACCGCCCGCGACGGCCTGGCCATCTCCGGGTATCTCACCTTCCCTGTGGGCGTCGATCGAGTCGATCTACCGGCGGTCGTCGACGTCCATGGTGGCCCCTGGTTCCGCGACGTATGGGGCTACAGCCCCGAGGCCCAGTGGCTGGCCAACCGGGGCTACCTGTGCATCCAGGTCAACTACCGCGGCTCGACCGGCTACGGCAAGGACTTCACCAATGCCGGCAACCGCGAGTGGGGCGCCAAGATGCACGACGACTTGCTCGACGCCCTCGCCTGGTGCGTCCAGCGGCACTACGCCGACCCCAAGCGCACCGCCATCTACGGAGGCTCCTACGGCGGCTACGCCGCCCTCGTGGGGGCCGCCTTCACCCCCGACGTCTTTGCCTGCGCGGTCGACATCGTCGGGCCTTCCAACCTGGAGACCCTTATCCGCTCAGTGCCCCCGTACTGGGCGCCCATGATCGCCCAGTTCCACACCCGGGTCGGCAACCCCGACACCGAAGCCGACTTCCTCTGGTCACGCTCGCCGCTCTCCAAAGCCGACCAGATCAAGATCCCGCTGTTGATCGCGCAAGGCGCCAACGACCCACGGGTGAAGCAGGCCGAATCCGAGCAAATCGTGGCCGCCTTGAAGGAGCGGGGCATCGACTACGAGTACCTGCTCTTTCCCGACGAAGGCCACGGCTTCGCCAATCCGGAGAACCGCCTCAAGTTTTACGCCGCCGCCGAGGCCTTTCTCGCCAAGCATCTGGGCGGCCGCGCCGAGTCATAGGGGGAATCCGGTCGCCCCGCCATCCCGGCGGGGTCGCAGTTCGGCCGCCAGCTCGACCACGAGTTCGGCCCTCCGGTCGCCCCAACGCGACTGGAACGCCTCGAGGAACTCCCACCCCCGGCGAAGAAGCGCCAGGTGCTGGTCGATGTGGGCGTCGACGCCGCCGGGATGGACCGAGCATTCGAGGGCCAGGCTTCGGGATTCGTCGGCGGCGCACACGTCGACGACCTGGCGACCCGTCGGGTAGGCGCGCTGGATGGCGACGCCAGCCGCCTCGAGGTCGTCGGCGACGGAGGAGGCCCAGGCCGCGAGCGGGCGGGCCGGTCGGGGCGGTCCGGGCGGGTGGTCGGCCTGGGCCAAGTAGTCGGCCAGCAGCCCGTCGGGTGGCGGGTCGGTCGACAAGAGAACGGTGAGGTTCGTCCGGGCGCGGGTCATCATCACCGCGAAGAGGTGGGAGTCCTCCACGAACCGCCACGAGGCGCCGCCTTCTGACGGCCCGACGCCGAGCGACGCGATGACAATGTCGCGCTCGTTGCCCTGGAACGCGTGCACGGTGCCTACCCGGAGGTCCAAGGCCTCGAGGTCGTCGGCCGTGAAGGCCCCCAGCACCGCCGCCTCCAAGGCATCGGCTTGGGCGCGAAAGGGTGTGACGACTCCGACACTGGTGGCGCCGTCGTGCCGCAGAGCCCGCAGCCGGGCCACCACCCAGGCCACCTCTGCGGCCACAACCCCTTCCTGGTCGCGCTTTCCGGTCACCTGGACCACCGAGACGCACCGGCGGGACTCGGTGCGCGGGGAGCGTGTGGCCACCCGTACCCGACCCTCGTACAGGCGCTGGAACACGAACTCCACCAGGTGGGGATCGCATCGGTAGTGCTCGTCGAGGACCAGGACCGGCGTCGCCCCGGCAGCGAGGTCGAACACGCTGTTGCGGCGGACGTCGAGGCGCGCCGCCAGGGTGGGGGCGGCATCGAGCCCCTGCGCCAGGATGGCGGCTGCCAACTGGACGTCGGCGACGAAGGAGACGTGGCGCAGCTGCTGGGGGTCGCCCGCGATGACCGCACGGCGGCCCCGTAGCAGGGTGGACGCGGCCAGCGGCTGGTCGATCGAGGAGGCCTCGTCGAGGATCACCACGTCGAACAGGCCGGCCACCGGTGGCAGCAGGTCGTCGACGTCCGCGAGGGTTCCCACCCAGAGGGGCAGGGCCCGAGTGAGTCGCTGGTCCTTCAGTCGGCTCAGCTGTTCGCGCCGCGCGGCTCGCCCGCTACGCAGCGCCGTCGCCAGGGCCGCGACCGAGGGCAAGGTGGCATGGTTGAGGCGCTGCGGCGAGCGGCTGTCACAGGCGAGGCATCGGCCGAGGGCGTCGCGGGCCTCGTCGTCCGCGCGGCGCAGCGCGAGCCACTGGGTGCCCAGCTCCAACCCCCCTCGAGCGGCCAGATCGTCAGCCGCCCGCCAAGCCCGGGCGGCGGCCAGCGCGCCTTGCAACTCAGGGGGACTGGTGTCAGGCGGCGCCGCCGCAAGTGCGAGTGCCTCGTCCCACGCGTGATGCTCCCGGTGTCGGGCCCACCAACCGCCAGCCGGCTGCGACGAGACGGCGGCGAGAAGTTCCGCCGCTTCGTCGAGGTTGGCGCCGGGAGCGAAGAACCCCGGCGCCCGGCGGCGAAGCTCCTCGGCGGCGGCATCGTTGCTGGCCGCCGCCAGCACGGCCTCGGCGGCCAGGGCACCGGCGAACTGACGCCGGAGGTCGTCGCGCTGGCGGGCTGCCGCCTCGGCTCCCTTGCGGGCGCCCTCAACGGTGTCGTTGGCCAGCGGTTGGAGTTGCCCGCCCGAGAGACGTGCCGCCATGGCGTCGCGTCGCTCATTGGAGCCGAACACCACTGGTGACGGACCAGGGCCGCGCTCGAGCAGACTCAGCAACGCGTCGACGGTGGCGTCGGTCTTGGCGGCCACCAGGACTTTCTCGCCTCGGGCGAGCGCGTCGCACGCGATGGCGGCGATGGTGTGCGACTTGCCGGTGCCCGGCGCTCCCGACAAGAGCGTCACCGGCGCCGTCCGGCTGGTGGCCACTGCGGCCCGCTGGACCGGCGACAGCACCGCCGGCGACTCGACATCCTGGGCGCCTACTCCCTGGCCCTCGGCGGCGAGCCCGTGGCCCCCAGTATCGAGACGCTGCTGACCGGGTGGCAACGACTCCAGGTAGAGCGAGTGCAGCGCCGTCCAGGTGTCGAGGGGCCGGTTGGCCCAGGCCCGCAGCGAACTGGCCCGGCTGGCCTCCCTTGCCTGGCCGACCACGAAGACGCCGACGCCCGCCACGATGACGACCCCGTCACGGCGCATGAAGGCTTCTGGCGACTCGGTGGCGGGCACCAGCTTTCCGGCCGGCAGCCCCGCCGCATGGGCTGCGGTCCGAGCAAATCGCCCGAGATCGGGCAGCCGAGGCAAGAGGGCGGCCGGCACCACCGGCGACTGCACGTCGACAAAGGCCCCTCCGCCGGTCTGCAGATGCTTCTCCAGAGCGAAGCGTTGCTCATGATCGACGACCAGGTCACTGATCTGGAAGTCGCTGACCGGCACCAGTGCCGTGCCCAGCGCCCGCTGGACCCGCACCGGTGCCGTCACCAGCGGATGGAAGATCCGCTGCGCCCGATCCTTGTCGCCGTCGAGCTTGGCCCGACCGGCAACCCACAACCACCCGACCCGGATCGGTCGTTCCGCCCGGATCTGGTCCAGTGCCGCCAACCGTTCTCCCAACCCGTGTTCGATCGGGACGGTAGGCAGGGTCGGCGCGGCCAGGTGGGCAAAGGTCGACTCATCATCCGAGGACGGGTGGAGCGACCCGAACAGGCGCAGGGCCGATATGGGGAGCCAGCGGAACCAGTCGGTCGGCACCGACAGCGCCGGAGTCCGCTCGGCGCCCGTGGGCGCCAGGTCGGCGAGTGCCAGCAGGACGGCGCGCATCGTCGCCGGTGCATCGAGGTCCATGGAGGCCCGCTGGCCCTAGCGCCCACCGCCGGGCGGGTCCGCCACGCCGGCGACCGCCATGCCGGCGACCGCTAGGAGAGTCGCTTGCGCAGCGCCTCCAGTTCGTCCCGCAGCGCCCCCGGCAACCGGTCCCCGAACTTGGCGTAGTGCTCCTCGATCGAGGGCAGCTCCGCCCGCCACTCGTCGACGTCCACCGCCAACAGTGCGTCCATGTCGGCGGCGGAAACGTCGAGCCCGTCGGTCGGGATGGCCCCCGGTGCCGGCAACAACCCCACGGGCGTCTCAACGGCAGCCCCGGTGCCTGCGCAGCGCTCGAAGACCCACTCCAGCACCCGGCTGTTCTCCCCGAAACCAGGCCACAGCATGCGCCCATCGCGGTCCCTGCGGAACCAGTTGACGGAAAAGATCTTGGGCAGGTGCTCCGGCGTTACCCGGCGGGCCATGGACAGCCAGTGGGAGAAGTAGTCGGCCATGTTGTAGCCGCAGAAGGGCAGCATCGCCATCGGGTCGCGGCGCAGCTTGCCGACGGCTCCGGCTTGGGCGGCGGTGGTTTCCGACGCCATGGTGGAGGCCAGGAACACCCCGTGGCTCCAGTCGAACGACTCTGTCACGAGCGGCACGACCGAGCTCCGCCGGCCGCCGAACAGCATGGCTGAGATAGGCACGCCGGCCGGGTCCTCCCATTCTGAGGCGATGGCCGGGTCCTGCGCCGCCGGGGCCGTGAACCGGGCGTTGGGGTGGGCGGCCGGCTTGCCCTCCGAGGTAGCCAGAGTCCAGTCGTTTCGGCGCCACGAGACCAGATGCGAGGGGACCTCGTCGGTCATGCCCTCCCACCACACGTCGCCCTCGTCGGTGAAGGCGGTGTTGGTGAACAGGCAGTTGGCCGCCAACGTGAGCATGGCGTTGGGGTTTGTGTGCTCGCTCGTACCTGGCGCCACCCCGAAGAAGCCAGCCTCGGGGTTGATGGCCCGCAGCCGCCCGTCGGGCCCCACTTTCATCCAACAAATGTCGTCGCCGACGGTCTCGACTTTCCAGCCCGGGAGGGTGGGGATGAGCATGGCCAGGTTGGTCTTGCCGCACGCCGAGGGAAACGCCCCCGTCACGTAGCGGGTTTCGCCCGACGGCGAGGTGAGCTTCAGGATGAGCATGTGCTCGGCCAGCCAGGCGTTGTCGCGGGCCATGACCGAGGCGATTCGGAGGGCGAAGCACTTCTTGCCGAGCAGGGCGTTGCCGCCGTAGCCGGACCCATAGGACCAGATCTCACGGGTCTCGGGGAAGTGCACGATGTACTTGTTGTCGGCGTTGCAGGGCCACTTGACGTCGGCTTGGCCCTCTTCGAGCGGTGCACCTACCGAGTGGAGGCAGGGCACGAACTCCCCGTCGGTCCCGAGGACCTCGAGGGCACCCCGCCCCATGCGGGTCATGATCCGCATGGAGACGGCGACATACGGCGAGTCGGTGATC
>JBOGGN010000177.1:0-1908 GCA_050744165.1 Acidimicrobiales bacterium
GGGGCGAAAGGGGCACGGCGACCTCCGGTGGACTTGTTCCTCGCGACTCTGCGACCGAGGTGTGGGAAGCCGATGGTCAAACTGTTAGGAAGGTATGGGCAACGCCGACGCCCTGTTCACGGACCAGGCAGCGCCAGGAGTTCGTCGAGGGTTTTGGACGCTTCGGCAGAGTGGGACGGCTCCGGCCCATTTCTTGGGCCGCCCAACCTGCAGTGGCAGCCCGCGACGATCGTGGTCGACGATGCGCCGACAAGCTTCGAGGTCTGTGATGTCGGGGAGGGTTGGGTCGGTGTCGCCCAGGTGGTTGAGCCCGAGGTCGTCCTCAGCGTCCACAGCCAGGGTGTAGCCCTCGAATCGGTTCGATTGGCACGCCTCGCCGACGCGAGCTACCTGCCGCCGCCCCCACCCGACCTCGGTGAACACACTGGCGACGTCATCCGGTCACTGGACGTCCGCTTCGAGTCGGTCCCGTTCGAACGGGTTCACAGCTACGCCGACTACTGGGCGCTGCAAGGCATCGAAGGCGAGCACGCCCAGAAGCTGGTGGCTCGTTTCCACCTGACGGCGACTCAGGGCGAAGAGCTGGCGCGCTACTGGCGGGAGCGCATCGACGTCCAGTTGGCCGGCACACTCGATTGCTGGCGCGAAGAACACATGACCAGGATGCGCACGGCCAGGCGGGCCGGGACCGGATTCCTTTTCCAGCTGTGGTTCAACACCCTCGGACATGGTGCCCGTACGTGGCTCGGGAACCGTTACGCGTCGATCCGGCCGTACACCTTCCGGCTCCGATGGCGTCCTTGACGCCTAGCTGAGGCGGAGCGCGGTCCTTGGGTCGGGGCGGGGAACTTAGCGGTCAGTGACCGGTGGTGAACACGATCCTTTGGTACGCCCATTTGCCCCCGACCTCGGTGTACAGCGTCCCATACAGTGTCGTGGCGGCGGGGAGGGTCACCGCCCGGCTCGTCGTCCCGGGGGCGAGCAGCCCGGAGTTCACCACATTGGTCCCGAACGGAGCCGTGCCCACCGTGAGCAGGTACGCCTGGGCGGCGTACACCGCCGTCCAGGTGAACGTCGACGCCCGGACGAGCCCAACCTGTCCGTTGACCGGGGCGATGAACGCTGCTTGGGCGGCACTGGTCGTGAACGTGATGGATTGGTAGCGGCCCCAGCCACCAGCCACCTCCGTGAACAGGGTGGCGTACAGCGTCGTGGCGGCTGGAAGCGTCGGGCGGAAGGTGGAAACGGCGGCGCCGAGCACACCCGAGTTGGCGATGTTGGCGCTGCCTGGCTTGGTTCCCACGACCAGGATGTACGCCTGGGCGCCGGCGACGGTGGCCCAGCTGATCGGCCGTGTCGGGTCGACGCCGCTCTGGCCGGCGGCAGGGTAGGCGAAGGTGGCCTGCCCGGCGCCCGCGATGAAGGATATTGCCTGGTAGGACGTCCAGGTCCCGTCGACCTCGGTGAGCAGTTCGGCGTAGACCGTCCGGCCCGCCGCCACCGCGGGGATCGGCCAACTCGTGGTGCTCGGTGCCAGGACACCTGAGTCGCCCAGGTCGGCGGCGTAGAGCCGGCTGCCCACTGTTACCAGGTACCCCTGCGCCTGCGGGATGGTCGACCAGGTGAACGGTTCGGCGGTGTCGACAGCCACCTGGCCGTTGGTCGGGTAGGTGAACTGCGCTTGGTCGACCGTGAGGGTGAACGCCTGGGTGACCGTGCCATTGGTGCCCGCGGCGGTGAACACGAGGGGGTACGTGCCGGCGGTCCCCTGCGCCGGCGAGCCAGCCATGGTGTTGGTGGCCGCATTGAACATGACGCCGGTTGGCAGCGCCCCCGACTCGGTCACGCTGAGGCCCGGGTTGTCGATCACGGTCACGGCGAACGTCGCGGTCACCCCTACGGTGAAGG
>JBOGGN010000178.1:0-3074 GCA_050744165.1 Acidimicrobiales bacterium
CTTACCACCACCGTTATGGTCTCGCGTCGCGCCTCCAGGCGGACGGACTTCCCTCGATCAACCGCCGATTCTACGAGGTTCGGCGTCGCAGCGGCCGGTCGGGCGACGCGCGAAGCCAACTCGATCGAATCGATGACTTGCGAGCGGAGGGATCGAAACGTAGAAGTCGCCGGTTCGAGTCCGGTCACCTCCACAAGCATTTTCTCGAAGATCAGCAGGTCAGAGGCGTTTTCGGGCCGGGCGACCACCGACCGTTCGAGACCGTTCAAGACCCCTCTGTGCCATCAAGGATGGCACGAAGATGGCGCGCCCGTTCTGGTCCACGGGGCCCAAACGTCGGCTGTTCCACCGGATCGAGATCTGTCGCCGCGGTTCGCCCACGTCTCAGGGCGCCCGCCCCGAGCAAAGTTTCTGCGCGATCGTGATGCCCGGCCACGGACGCCACAAGGGGGAGGTCTCCGTCAATGACCTGATGCCTGTCGTTGCATATGGAGGCCGCCGGGGGCGGCGAGTGCTCGTGCGACCATGGAGTGGAGCAATCCTCTCCAACCAGAGCATTGAGTAGGTAGATGGTTGTTCGATGGGCCGCGGAGCGACAGATCGGCGTACTGTCGGACCTAAGGGATCTCGCATCGAGGCGATCATTTGGTTGCGTGACGGTGACCTTGTCTAGTGTTGTATCGAAGCTTGCGACCTGGGGGAACAGCGTTTCCCGGTTCGTCACTCGCGGCAGTGTCTAGTGGTGTCTAGCAATCCGTTCACGCCCGGGTACGGCTCACCGCCACCGCTGTTGGCGGGACGCGACGACCTCCTGCAGCGCACCGCGGACGCTTACCGTAGCGGTCCCGGCCACCCCGACTACCACCTGGCGGTGCACGGCCCCCGGGGCGTCGGCAAGACCGTCCTGGCCGACGCCGTGGCCCGCCGGGTCCACGCAGAACTGGGCTGGACGGTCATCTCGGTGTCGGGTCTCAGCGACGTCGAGGTTCCCGATGAGATTGTTCGTCAGGCCGTGGCCGTGGCCGCCACCGCTGGCCGGCGGGGCCGACGTCTCGACGCCGAGCCGTCAGTGGGCATCAACCTGGGCGTGGTCAAAGGGGAGGGGTCCGCCAAGGCTCGAGAGACGCCGACGCCGACGGTAGAACCCGCCCTCATCGCCTTGGGCGAGCACGCTGCAACCAAGAAGATCGGGGCCATCGTGGTCATCGACGAAGTCCAGGATGTACCGGCCCGCCCGCACCTACGGGCGGTGGCGGCGGCGTTGCAAACGACTCGGCGTCGAGGGCCGCCCGTGGCCGCCATCCTCACCGGCTGCCCTCGACCCCCGGTCACCTCATCGAAGCCGGCACGTTCACCGAGCGCATGGCCAAAACAGCGCTCGGCTACCTGAGCGAGGAGGCCACCCGCCTCGCCCTGGCGCAGCCCATCACCACCGGTGGGGCCACCATCACCGCCGGGGCGCTCGCCGCCGCCGCCCGCGCCACCCGGGGCTACCCGTATTTCGTTCAGCTCTACGGCTACCACTGCTGGCGCCTCGCGGGCGGAGGCGCGATCAACGAAACCCACCTCGAGTTCGCCGCCGAGGCGGTCACCGCCGACGTAGCCGCCAACCTGTACCAGCCCCGGCTGGCGCAGCTCAGCCCCTTGGAGCGGGCGTACCTACGGCTGTCGCCGAGCACGGGGAACGCTTCGTCGCCGCCGCCGACGCGGCGCGCACCCTTGCACGTAGCCCCCGGCAACTATCCAGCACCCGAGACGCGCTCATCGTCGAGCACAACATCCTCGTCGTCGAGCAACCCCGGACGCTGTCGTTCGCCGTGCCCGGTTTCGCACAGTGGCTGCGCAGCTCCATGGCGCTGGTCGTCCCACCTTTGCGGCAAGGCGTCGGCTCGACACCGACCGAGACATCAGCGCTGACCGGTAAGGATTCCCGAACGATGCCGATGAGCCCGACCGCCGCCCGCGGCCCGCGACACCGCAGAGACCCCCAACTTTCGGCCTCGCCGCCAACGGCGCCTCGCCGACGACGGACCCGACATCGGTCTCTGACCCGAGGGTCGATCTCTCCTCTGATACCTCTACCGGCGCTAACCGGTCGAATCGGAGATCGTGCGAATTCCGGTATCACCGGAGATCCGAACACTGCGGGCACCAGCACAACGTCCTTATCGAGCGGGTCGTAAGGGCCGAACTCGGGCGCCCTGCCGTCCGCTCGCCGCGTGATTATGGGCCATCGATATCGTGCGTCTGAACCGGGTACTCGAAAGAGGCCATGCTCAGGGCCGGGCTCGTGCCATCACCGAACAACTTCCGTTGGTGGTCGTCGGACTCTCGTCGATGCGCGTTCTGGGACGCCGCGTTTCGACCCGGACTCCATTTTTCCGTCGGGGACAGCGACCCGCGCGAAGGATGGGCGTGGCTTGGGCGGTTCTATCGCCCCCAAGCTGGACGAGAAGTCGTGCGGACACATCTGGGACGATTGTTCGGCGGCTCGGGGGCCAAGTCCCGCGCCATGACGACCTGACTAATACTAATAAGTGAGGAGTCATGCGCCCTCCGATGCATCGAATGTCCGTGGACGGCGTCGAACACCTTCCGCGCTGGGCTGGTTCCAGGTCCCCCTCGGGGAACTCCAGAACCTCCGATGACGCGCCGCGAGTCGCAGATCGACTCGGCGATGACGGCGGTCAACGTCCTAGGCCGAGCCCGGGGCACCTGGTCGAGGGTGCGCGTCGCCTTCAGATCGGAGTCCGTCGCGGTGGTCGACGACGCGTGACGGTGCGGTTCCTGACGTCAACCAAGGCGTTCGCCAGGTCTTCGTTCGCCCGCGCCGACTCGCGGCCGATGGATGAGATCGGCTTCCCACATGGGATCATGACCTTGTAGGTGCACTGGATGTGTCTTTCTGTTGCTCTTATCGCGCACAAGCGGTACACTTCCGGCACCAAGCACTGAACGATGAGGAGGGCACCGATGGCCGAGGACGAGGATGTGCATGGCGCTGCGGCTGACGAGAAGGAACGAGTCCGTGTTGCGCTCAACATGATGATGGAAGACTTCGAAGAGTTGAAGCG